>CALKXS010000100.1 GCA_938003745.1 uncultured Algibacter sp. | reverse complement strand
TCCTGTTTCTGACTTAAATTCTCTACGCCACTTATAAATTAAGCTAGGCGCAATCGAATATTCTTTGCTTAAATCGCTAACCTTGTGATCTGAGCTAACCAAATCAATAATGGTTTGCTTAAATTCTTTTGTGAAATTACCTTTTGTCATGGTTCCTAAGGTAAATAATGTGGCTTAGTAAATACTACCATAAAATTAGACATTCCATTTTGCTATAAATAGGTATAAAGGTTTCAGTATTGGTTAAAGCTTTGTTAGAGTTTTTTTGTTCCGCTTCTATTTGCATAGAAAGCTTGCTTAATACGTAATGTATTAAATAGTACAAATAATTCATGTCTAATGAAGTGAAAAAGGTCTTTACTTTATATTCAAGACCTAACTCTTTTGGTGTAATTAATGCTAATGACTTCATTATACTGTTGGAATAGATTTAATCATTGCGTCTTCTATTTCACATCTTTTATAGTAAACTCTGCCAACCAAGTTGTAAGATGTTAGTTTTCCAGTTCTAGTCCAATTATGAACAGTTGAAATGTCGATTTTAAAAAGTTTTGCGACTTCATGTCTAGTTAGGTATTCAGTAGGTTCTTTTGGTTGAAAATGCTTAATGAGTGCATTTAATTGTGTTTTAAACCCTTCTAGGATTTCTTGTTGTAACTGCTGAGGAGTTACTTGTACAAATTGAATTGTTTCTTGCATAATGAATTGTTTTTATGATTAAATTCTTATGCAAATATTGATTTACTGTTGTACCGATGTAAGTATGAAAATGTAGTATTTGGGTACGTTTTTGTACCCTGAGTTTTAATATGGTTTGTTGAGGTCTTTTAAGTCTTGATATGTTTTTAATTTAAAGGATGTTGAGCAGTTATTTAATTGTTTAGTTTTTTCCAACTCAACTTTGTACTCATCAAAAAGAAATCTTGTAAATTCAGAATCACCTATTGCTTCATAAACTAGTCTGTCTTGCTGCATTTTTCTGTAAATAAAGCTATAGTCTGCTAAGTGATAATTATTTCTTATATGCTCTCTAAACCCTTTAAAGAGATAGTAAGCATTGGTGCTAATAAAAATTCTAGGAAATGGATTTACTACTTGATTTTTATCTTCTTTATTGGTTATGTTTTGAAGGGTGTCTATTGTAACTGTATATAAATACTTTTTTCTGTCAAGCAAAAAATCTTTTTGTCTAGCTATTGATTTTGTTAGTTTTTGGATTGTTGTATAATTGAGATAGTAAACTAATTAATGGTGTTTTATTTAGTAAATTAAGTTCTGTATAAAGGTCTAACTTGTTTTTTTCTAGATAATTACTAAGCCTTGTTCGGTAAGAGCTTTTGTAGATAGAGAAAGGGCAACCAAAGAAATAATGTTTTTTGGTTATTAAAATATTATATTCCTTATCATAGGTTTCAGCTATGTCATATCTAAAAGGGCGACCTGTGTCTTCATTGGTTTGAATTTCAAATTCCCAAGTATCCCATCTACTTCCCAATGTTGTGTAACAGAATCAATTATGTCGTTAAGTTTATTATTAATTGTTGAGGTTTTTAAAAACTCTTTTGGAATCATATTCTAACTATTTGAGACGTTTTTAATTACTGTCATTTTAGGTTCTTCATTGTTGCTAAGTGCTAACTGTCTCATTGCTTTTGCTAATGCTATTGCGTTTTGATTTCCTGTTTTTCCAACATATCGTAAAAATTGATTTTCTGAGGCATGACCTGTTGAAGCAATTAATAAAGGTGTTGGAACTTTACCATAATAATTGGTAGCGTATGACCTTCTTCCAATGTGTGTGCTAACAACTTTGTATTTTGGAACTTTCTTTATTTCGTATCTAGCAATCCTCTTGTTTTTTATTTTGGCTTCAATGATTTCATTTATTTTTGCTAATCTACAAACTTCTTTTATTAGCTTATTCTGAATGGTTTTGTTGCTTTCTGTATTTGTTAAGAAAAGAGGAGGGAAGTCCCCATTTCTTTTGTTAAGAGTTGTTCTTACTTCGTGAGTTATTGGTATGTAAACAGGTTTGTCTGTTTTCTCTTGACTAATATCTAAAAAATCAATCCCTCCATTTCTATAATTTTATCTTTAGTAAACCTAAGAAAATCTGAAACTCTTTGTGCTGTAAAGCAACTTATAATAAGCCAATCTTTAGCATTATCTAATTTTTTGTCTTTAATGTTCGTGTTTATAATTCAACCCTTTAACAATGTTTGACATTTGCGGATGAGTTGGTATTCCATTTTCATTGGCGTGGTTGCAAACCGTTTTAATTACTTTTAAAGTTTTTACTTTAGTATTATGGTCATACCCTTGATTATCAAACCAAAGTTGAAAATCTTTGCTAAACCTGTCATCAATGTTTTGAATGTACATCCTTCCTTTTTCGGTTTCGAACCTCTCAATACGTGCCTTGATGCTTTTTAATTTCTTTAATGTTGATTTAGCTAAAGAAGTTTTTTTGTACTCTAAATATTTCTCGAAGTAATCGTTAAGATTATTTGGTAAGCTATTGGTTTCTTGTTTTGGATTAATAACTTCCTTTAGCCATTTGGTGTCAATAATTTCATAATCTTCTTTACTATTGAGTAGGGTGGCTAAGTGGCTTTTTAAGCTGTTTAAGCTAACTTGTAATTCTTGTTGTCTTCTTGAATTTTAGATTTAACCTTAGGAGTTCCTTTTGATGGTACTCTAAATTGTTTTAATTCTCCTTTATTAAAAGCCTCGGGATTAACTAATAGGTTTGTGTTTGCTTTAGCATCGATGGTTTTGCCTTCTCTTATACGTACATAAATTGATGAAGGGTTAGTGTTTGCTTGTAGAAAAAATTTGATAGTCATGGGTTAAACCTTTGATTAGACTATAATGCAAAGATAATGTGTTTAGTCCAGCTTTGTTCAACTTGATTAGATTCTCATAGAACCTTAACTTCTTGTTAAACGCTGTTTTTATTGGTGTTTTTGTGTAATTTTAGTTGTAATAAAATTGAAATAGAATTATATGTTTGAATCCATTCGAGGTCACTTTAAAATCCTTAACAACTTAATTGTTAAGGATTTTTTCATTCTTTTTATTTATTAGATTCTCAATATTTCTTGAAATTATGCTGTTTTTATCTGTGATTAAGATTTCTTTTTGAATATTATTGAAAACAGATACATTTTAGTTTATATTTCTATTTCAATGGTTAAATTTGGGAAATCTAAAAGCATAATTTAAAGCAAATTGATTAATTGATGAAAAAGCTTAACGAATTTATTTGGGAAACACACGGTATTCATGCAGGTACAGAACAAGATCATGTAAAGCATGGTATTGATAAGTTGGAAGATATTATTGATAAAGCAATTGAAGCTAATAACCCAAGTATTACTTTTATAATTCATTCACCTAGATTAACTAGTTTTCGTTATATCGCAGAACGAGATACTAATGTGAAATTTATAAGAGGAAATAAATCTTATCTAAACTATCCTAAACGTATAGCCAATCTTCGAAAAAAATATGAAGGGCAAATTAACATTAAATATGGTGTTGAGTTGGAATGGATGGGACCAGATTTAGGATTGCAATGGAGTAGATCTAAAATATTTCAAGCGGAAGATGCCGATTATGTTATAGGTTCTGTGCATTTTGCACCAGAGGGTTTACCTTATGATGGGTCTAAAGAAGAAGCTCAAGAATTACTTAAATTGAGAGGTAGTTTGGAAGCCTATTGGGATGGCTATTTCAATGAAATGATTCAAATGATTAAGAGCTTTGGTGATATGATTCAAATTATTGGACATATAGATTTACCAAAATTGAATGTTGATATGCCTGAGGCTTTAGAAAATTTTGAAACAAGTTCTCATCCTTTGGCTAATAAATTTAGAACGCTTTTAGAATTAATAGCCGATAGAAATTTGTCATTAGATGTAAATATGGCAGGTAAATTTAAAGGTGTTGGTGTATATCCTGTACAAAGTATTTTACGTCGTGCTAACGAACTTCAAATACCTGTATGTGTTGGTACAGATACACATCATGTGCGTTATTATGGTTTAAATTATAAAGAAAGTTTAGAGTATATACAGGAAGCGGGTTATGAAGGTTATGTAAGTTACTCTAAGCTAATTCCTGAAAATCGTACTATTTATGATGATCATGAATTAAAAGTAAAATATACCGTTTTAAATAAAGGCATTGAGCTTTTAAATCAGAGATTAGATAATAATCAAAAGAAAATTATTCCTGATTTTTCTTTTGGAGGTTCTTTTTTAGAGTTTGTCGATTTATATAAAAACTCCACAGGAATGGGAGATTATAACGCGATTAGAATTAGAAAATGGGGTAAATCTATTACTGTAACAGATAAAATGCCTAAGCGATCTAAAACGATTGTTGATGGTTTGTTTTCTGAACATTTAGATAAGCCTGGAGTTCTTTCTTCTCTTTTTAATACATTAGCATCTGAAGGTATTAATGTTGAAACAGCACGATTAAAATCTAATAAAGATGGAACAGCTGTTGCTTTTTTATCTTTAGAAAAGGATAGTAAAAATGTACAGAGTGCTATAGATTTTATAAAAGGTACAGATGTTGGCCTTTTTAGTGAGTTAACGTATAAAGAAGATGCTGAATTACCTAATTATAATAGGGAAGGGGTCTTTTTGTTAGAAATGGATGGTGTTAATCTTAATTTGGCTTTAAGTAAAAAAGTGATTCTTACCAAGCATTATAATGCACCAGGAGTTTTATTAATTTTATTATCTGCTTTAGCATCAAAAAACATTAATATTATAGATTTAAGATTAGGTAATCTTAATGATACAGGGTATTCAGCTTTAGCAATAAACGGAGATAGTAACGTTATTAGAGATTTATTGTTAAAGCTTGGAGATCAATATTATGAAGCGAATTTAATTGAATTCCATAGTATGTAACACAGTTGTTATTTAAGTTTTTAATAAATATTTCTTAGTACATGGCAAAAATACAACATATTGATTTTTAATAGATTAAGTGTTGTGTTATTAGTATGAAACATTGATTTTTAGTATATTAGATAAATAATTCTAACTTATATCTCAAATGAATAAAACCAATGTTATCACCAAAAATAATGAATTAACTCGTGTCCTTAACACTCATTTACAAGGAAGAATAAATTTAGCGTGATTAAAACTGATTTCCCATTTTGTAATCGCCCTATGCAAAGTACAAACAATTACTTTTGAAAAGCTAGCTAATGCTTTTGATACCTAATCTAGCTGTGAATCCTCTTTAATACGCATACAGCACTTTATTGCTAATTACAGTTTAGATGCAAACCTTATTACTCGTCTTGTTTTTAACCTACTTCCCAAGCAAGGTAAACTCATACTGAGTATTGATAGAACCAATTGGAAGTTTGAATAAACCAATATCAATATTTTTATGTTAGGTATTGTTTACAAAGGAATTGACTTCTCGTTGCTATTTACTATGCTTGATAAAAGGGTAAACTCCAATATTAAGGAGCGCATCGATTTAATCAATAGGTTTATTTGTCTTTTTGGAAAACAAGTTATTGAATCAGTGGTAGCAGATAGAGAATTTGTGAGAGACCAATAGTTGGAGTTTCTTAACCGTGGAAATATTTCAAAGTATTTCTTCCCCATAAAGACAAAATTATTAAGACATCTCACTTGTTTACTAGATTTAAAACCAATGAGTTAGTGCATTATAATAAGGTTGTAAAAATCAATGGACACCTTTGCTATTTATCAGGTTGAAAACTCAATAACAAAAAAGGGAAACAAGATTTTTGATTATAGTATCGTTCAATAAACCCGAAAAAGCGCAAGAAGAATACAAACAACGCTGGCAAATTGAAATGTGTTTTAACACCATGAAATCTATTGGTTTTGATATTGAAAAAACACATTTACAAGATATCGAAAGAATAGAAAAATTGATCTTACTGGTCATGATTGCTTTTGTTTGGTGCTATAAAATTGGAATATACTTGCATCAAATCAATCCTATTACAATCAAAAAACA
>CALKXS010000099.1 GCA_938003745.1 uncultured Algibacter sp. | reverse complement strand
TTTGTCCAATTTATACTTGGACGTGTTCATTCCAAATGAAAGACCTTTTTGTTCTACTAGGTCTTCTAATTCCGTTAGTGACTTCTTACCGAAGTTACGGAACTTCAAGAGGTCGTTCTTGTTGTAAGAAACGAGATCTCCAAGAGTTTCTACGTCTGCTGCTTTTAAGCAATTCAAAGCACGAACAGAAAGATCCATGTCTACCAACTTCGTTTTCAAAAGTTGACGCATGTGCAATGAAGTTTCATCGAACTCTTCTGTTTCTGCTTTCACTTCGCTATCCAATGTGATACGCTCATCAGAGAATAACATGAAGTGGTGAATTAATGTTTTAGCACCTTCTGTTAATGCATCTTGAGGAGTAATAGAACCATCAGTAATGATTTCAAAAACCAATTTTTCATAATCAGTTTTTTGTTCAACACGATAATTTTCTATACTATACTTAACATTTTTTATTGGTGTATAAATTGAATCAGTAAAGATAGTTCCTATTGGCGCAGCAGCCTTTTTATTTTCTTCTGCAGGTACATATCCTCTACCTTTTTCAATTGTAATTTCCATGTTAAAGCTAACTTTGGGATCTAAATTACAGATTACTAATTCTGAATTTAATACTTGAAATCCTGAAATAAACTTTTGGAAATCTCCAGCTAATATTTGTTCTTGACCAGAAATTGAAATAGATATTGACTCATTATCAATATCTTCTATTTGTCTTTTAAAACGAACTTGTTTTAAATTTAATATAATTTCTGTAACATCTTCAACCACTCCTGCAATTGCAGAAAACTCATGATCTACACCCTCAATTCTAGCAGATGTGATAGCAAATCCTTCTAAAGAAGATAATAAAACTCTTCTTAATGCATTTCCTACTGTTAATCCGTAACCTGGTTCTAAAGGTCTAAATTCGAATTTACCTTCGAAGTCAGTAGAATCAATCATGATTACTTTATCGGGCTTTTGAAAATTAAATACTGCCATATTGTTCTTCGTTTTAATTGTTATTTAGTTGCGCGATTTAAAAGTATGAAGAAGGCTAATAAATCCTTTGGCTAAATACCAATATAATTAATTTATTATTTAGAATATAATTCGACTATGAATTGCTCGTTGATGTTTTCTGGAATTTGAATTCTAGCAGGAACAGCTACGTAAGTTCCTTGCTTAGTATCATTATTCCATGTAATCCATTCAAAAACTTGACTAGAGTTGGATAAAGATCTATCAATAGCTTCAAGTGATTTAGATTTTTCTCTAACAGCAACAACATCTCCAACTTTAACATGATAAGAAGGTATGTTAACCAACTCTCCATTTACTGTAATGTGTCTATGAGATACTAATTGTCTAGCTCCACTTCTAGAAGGAGAAATACCCATTCTAAAAACTACGTTATCTAATCTAGATTCACATAATTGTAATAAAACTTCACCAGTAATACCTTGTGCAGCTCTAGCTTTTTTAAATAAACCTCTAAATTGACGCTCTAAAATACCATAAGTATATTTAGCTTTTTGTTTTTCCATTAACTGGATTGCGTATTCAGATTTTTTTCCACGACGTCTAGCGTTTCCGTGTTGTCCTGGAGGGTAATTTCTTTTTTCAAAAGATTTATCTTCTCCAAATATAGCTTCGCCAAATTTACGTGCTATTTTAGTTTTTGGACCAGTATATCTTGCCATTTTAAATTGTTTTTAAGAGTGATTATGAATTAAGGTCTTAATCTTATCCTTCGATAATCGTTGATCTCTTTAGTTGATACTTGTTTTATTTTTCAGTTTGTAAATTTATACAAAAAATTAATACCACCTACAAACGAAATGATATTAATTTTCAATAATTTACTTTATGTAAACCGCGTTAATTAAAACGTGATTAAACTCTTCTTCTTTTAGGAGGTCTACATCCATTATGTGGTAATGGAGTAACATCAATAATTTCAGTTACTTCAATTCCAGCATTGTGGATTGAACGAATAGCAGATTCTCTACCATTACCAGGTCCTTTAACGTAAACTTTTACTTTTTTCAAACCTGCTTCAGAAGCAACTCCAGCAGCATCTTCAGCTGCTAATTGAGCAGCATAAGGTGTGTTTTTCTTAGAACCTCTAAATCCCATTTTACCAGCAGATGACCATGAAATAACATCGCCCTTCTTGTTAGTAAGTGAAATAATAATGTTGTTGAAAGATGCAGTTATATGTGCTTCTCCAACAGACTCAACGATAACTTTACGTTTTTTTGTATTTGTCTTTGCCATATTCTTTTAGTTTCTAGTTGTTAGTGTTAGTATTAGAATCCTAAACTTTTACATTTCAAACAGATTCCATCTTAACTACTAAATACTAATGACTCTTTGTTAATTATGCTTTTTTCTTGTTAGCAACAGTTTTACGTCGCCCTTTTCTTGTTCTAGAGTTGTTCTTAGTACGTTGCCCTCTTAAAGGAAGACCAGATCTATGACGAATACCTCTGTAACATCCAATATCCATTAATCGCTTAATGTTCAATTGTGTTTCAGAACGCAATTCACCTTCGATAGTAAAAGTTCCAACAGCTTCACGAATACCACTAATTTGGTCATCGGTCCAATCTTGTACTTTAGTACTTTCATCAACTTTAGCTTCTGCTAAAATTTCTTTTGCTCTACTTCTACCTACTCCGTAGATATAAGTTAACGAGATAACTCCTCTTTTGTTTTTTGGTATGTCTACACCTGCAATTCTTGCCATAACTACCCTTGTCTTTGTTTGAATCTAGGATTCTTTTTGTTTATTACGTAAAGTCTACCTTTTCTGCGCACAATTTTGCAATCTGCACTTCTTTTTTTAACTGATGCTCTTACTTTCATCTTGTTTCGGTTTATGTCTTATATAACCAATAAAGCTAAAACTTTATTTAGTATCTATAAGTTATTCGAGCCTTAGTCAAATCATAAGGACTCATTTCTAATTTAACTTTATCTCCAGGTAACAACTTAATATAATGCATACGCATTTTACCTGAAATATGTGCTGTCACAATGTGACCATTTTCTAACTCAACACGAAACATTGCATTTGATAATGCTTCTATGATTGTTCCGTCTTGCTCTATTGCTGCTTGTTTTGCCATAGTATAATATTATTGAGCTACCGCTTTTCTATTCTTACCAGTTTTCATCAAGCCATCATAATGTCTATTTAACAAGTATGAATTTACTTGTTGCATAGTATCAATTGCAACTCCTACCATAATTAATAATGAAGTTCCACCGAAAAACAAAGCCCACCCTGTTTGTACTCCCATAAGCTTAACAATGAATGCTGGGAATACAGCTAGTAATGCTAAAAATATAGAACCTGGTAAAGTGATTTGTGACATTATCTTATCTAAATATTCAGATGTCTCAGATCCTGGTCGAATACCTGGAATAAAACCACCACTACGCTTTAAATCGTCAGCCATTTTATTTGTTGGTACCGTTATCGCCGTATAAAAATATGTAAATACAATAATTAATAATGCGAATGTAATGTTGTAAGCTAATCCAAACATATCAGAATAATTAGTTTGCATCCATGCACCAGTAGCGGAATCTTTTAATAAAGATGAACCACCAATCCAACTTGGTACAAACATAATTGCTTGAGCAAATATAATAGGCATAACTCCTGAAGCATTAAGCTTTAAAGGAATATACTGTCTAGAACCTAAATCAGCAGCTTTTTCATAACCACCAGTTGCTGTTCTTCTTGCATATTGCACTGCTATCTTTCTAACTCCCATTACTAGCATAATAGATCCCAAAATAATAACCATCCAAACTACTAATTCAATTAGCACCATCATTAGTCCTCCGTTTCCACCGCCTTCAAGTCTTGAAGCGTAGTTTTGCACGAATGAGGCTGGCATTCTAGCAATAATACCCACCATAATTAATAGAGAAATACCATTGCCAATTCCTTTATCCGTAATTTTTTCTCCTAACCACATCGCAAAGATACATCCAGTAACCAATATAGATACTGATGAAAAGTAAAATAAAGGTCCTTGACCTAATAAAAATGCAGAAGTAGGTATACCTAAAGCTGGTAAACTAGCTAAATATCCTGGAGCTTGCAATAAGCAAATAGCTATTGTTAACCAACGTGTTATTTGCGTTATTTTCTTTTGCCCACTAGCTCCCTCTTTTTGCAATTTTTGTAAATAAGGAATAGCAATACCCATTAACTGTACCACAATAGAAGCAGAAATATAAGGCATGATACCCAATGCAAATACAGAAGCATTAGCGAATGCACCACCAGTAAAAGCATTAAGTAGACCTAACAGACCATTACCTGCTTTATCTTCTAACCCCCCTAATTGAGAGGCATCAATACCTGGTAATACAACCTGAGCACCAAAACGATAAACTAATAACAAACCTATTGTAACAACAATTCTATTTCTTAGTTCTTCAATTTTCCAAACATTCTTTAACGATTCTATAAATTTCATACGATCAATAGGGGCTTTTTATAACGTTACAGCTTCTCCACCAGCAGCTTCAATAGCAGCTTTTGCTGAAGCAGTAAACTTATGAGCAGATACTTTTAATTTTGCTTTTAATTCTCCTCTTCCTAAAATTTTAACCAGATCATTTTTTCTAGCTAAACGGTTTGAGAGTAATGTATCAAAATCTACTGTATCTTCAATTTTGTTATTATCAACCAATTGTTGTAACGTATCTAAATTGACACCTTGATATTCAACACGGTTAATGTTAGTAAAACCAAATTTAGGAACACGTCTTTGAAGAGGCATTTGACCACCTTCAAATCCTAATTTCTTAGAATAACCTGAACGAGATTTTGCCCCTTTGTGACCACGTGTTGCAGTACCTCCTTTACCAGAACCTTGGCCTCTCCCTATTCTTTTTCCTTGGCATTTTACTGAACCTTCTGCAGGTTTTAAATTACTTAAATCCATTTTTCAGTTGTATTATTTTGTTTCTTCAACAGAAACTAAATGTGAAACTTTAGCAACCATACCTAAAATATTAGGTGTAGCTTCATGCTCTTTTACTTGACCAATCTTTTTAAGACCAAGAGCTTCTAAAGTTCTTTTTTGTCTTAGCGTACGATTAATTGCGCTTTTAACTTTTGTTACTTTAACTTTTGCCATCTCTGTCTATATATTAAGCGTTAAAAACTTGTTCAAGAGTTATACCTCTATCTCTAGCAATAGCATTTGCATCTCTTAATTGTAATAAAGCATCAAAAGTTGCTTTTACAACGTTATGTGGATTTGAAGATCCTTGAGATTTGGATAATACATCATGTATACCTACGGCCTCAAGTACAGTTCTTACAGCACCACCAGCAATTACACCAGTACCTGGAGCAGCAGGAATAATATTTACTCTTGCTCCACCATATTTACCTTTTTGTTCGTGTGGTAAGGTTCCTTTAATAATAGGAATTCTTACAAGGTTTTTCTTGGCATCCTCTACAGCTTTTGCAATTGCACTTGCAACATCTTTAGATTTACCTAAACCCTGACCTACAACACCTGCTTCATCTCCAACCACAACAATTGCTGAAAAACCAAATGCTCTACCACCTTTAGTTACTTTTGTAACTCTCTGTACACCAACTAGACGATCTTTAAGATCTAATCCTCCTGGTTTTACTAATTCTGCACTTTTATATTTTTTAAACATAATTTCTTAGAATTTAAGTCCTGCTTCTCTAGCTCCTTCAGCTAATGATTTTACTCTACCATGGTATAAATACCCACCTCTATCGAAAGCGATAGTTTCAATACCTGCTTTTAAAGCTTTTTCAGCAACGGTCTTTCCAACTAAAGCAGCAACTTCACTCTTTGTACCTTTTGCAGAACTAATGTCTTTATCTCTAGAAGATGCTGCACTGATTGTTACACCAGTTACGTCATCTACAACCTGAGCATAAATTTCTTTATTACTTCTAAAAACAGCTAATCTTGGAGTAGTTCCTGTACCAGATACTATCTTACGAATCCTGTTTTTAATTCTCTTTTTTCTTTGTTCTTTTGTCAATGCCATAACTAAATTATTATGCTGATTTACCAGCTTTTCTTCTTAATACCTCACCAACAAACTTAACACCTTTTCCTTTATAAGGCTCTGGTGGTCTAAATCCTCTGATTTTTGCAGCTACTTGTCCTACAAGTTGCTTATCATGAGATGTTAATTTAATAATTGGATTCTTTCCTTTTTCTGATATAGTTTCGATTTTAACTTCAGAAGCTAAGCTCATCACTATATTATGAGAGAAACCTAACGCTAACTCAAGTTTTTGACCTTGATTACTTGCTCTATATCCAACACCTACTAATTCTAATTCTTTGACCCATCCTTTAGATACGCCAGCGATCATATTATTCATTAACGATCTATATAAACCGTGTTTTGCTTTTTGATCTTTAGAATCTGAAGTACGTCTAACTAAAATGTTACCTTCTTCAACTTTAATCTCTACGCTATCGTAAGATTGAGTTAATTCTCCTAATTTTCCTTTTACAGTTACAATGTTATCTTTAACATCAACTGTTACACCTTCTGGAATGGCTACTGGATTATTTCCTATTCTTGACATTTCTTTTCGGCTTTAAAATTAGTAAACGTAACATAATACTTCACCACCTACGTTTTCTCTTTGTGCTTGTTTACCAGTCATTACTCCGTGAGAAGTAGAAACAATGGCAATACCAAGACCGTTAAGAATTCTAGGTAGTTCTTTTGAACCAGAATACTTTCGTAAACCTGGTTTACTCATTCTCTGAATCTTTTTGATTACAGGCTCTTTTGTCTCTTTGTTATACTTAAGAGCAATTTTAATTGTTCCTTGTACTGAAGAGTCATCAAACTTGTAACTTAAAATATATCCTTGTTCGAATAATATTTTAGTGATGTCTTTCTTTAAATTAGATGCAGGAATTTCAACCACTCTGTGATTGGCACGTATTGCATTCCTAACTCTAGTAAGATAATCCGCTATTGGATCTGTATACATATGTATTAATTTGCGGTTTTGGTTTTCAAGAGGAATATTCCTCTTGAACCTTAAACCAATTTATAATTTCTTTTTTACCAGCTAGCTTTTCTAACTCCTGGTATTAACCCTTGATTAGCCATTTCTCTAAAAGTAACACGAGAAATACCGAAAGTTCTCATATAACCTTTAGGTCTCCCAGTAAGCTTACACCTATTGTGCATACGTATTGGAGAAGCATTTTTAGGTAACTTTTGTAATGCATCATAATCTCCAACTTCTTTCAAAGCTTTTCTTTTCTCTGCATACTTAGCTACTGTTTTAGCTCTTTTTACCTCACGGGCTTTCATTGATTCTTTAGCCATAACTTAGTTCTTTTTAAAAGGTAACCCTAGTTCAGTTAATAATGATTTTGCTTCTTTATCTGTATCAGCAGAAGTTACAAAGGTAATATGCATTCCTGAGATTTTATTAACTTTGTCAATATTTATCTCTGGAAATATTATTTGTTCAGTAACTCCTAAATTGTAATTACCTCTTCCATCAAAACCAGTAGCTTTAATTCCATTAAAATCTCTTACACGTGGTAAGGCTGAAGTAACTAAACGGTCTAAAAATTCATACATTTTTTCTCCACGCAAAGTAACTTTAACACCAATTGGCATTCCTTTACGTAATTTAAAAGTTGCAACATCTTTCTTAGATAATGTAGCAATCGCTTTTTGTCCAGATATAGTAGTTACTTCTTCTACTGCGTAGTCGATTAACTTTTTGTCTGCAACTGCAGCTCCTACCCCTTTAGATATAACTATCTTTTCTAGTTTAGGAACTTGCATTACATTCTTATATCCAAATTCGTCTGTAAGAGCTGCAATTACTTTGCTTTTATACTCTTCTTTAAGTCTTGGTGAATATGCCATAACTATATTACTTCATTAGATTTTGTTGAAAATCTTACTTTTTTGTCGCCTTCTATTTTATAACCAACTCTTGTTGTTTCTCCTTTTGAAGTTAACAATGATAAGTTAGATATATGAATAGCTGCTTCTTTTTCTACGATTCCTCCTTGAGGACTTTGTGCACTAGGTTTAGTATGTTTCTTAACCATATTTACACCCTCAACAATCGCTTTGTTCTTAGCTATCAATACTTTTTGTACTTTACCTTCAGATCCTTTATGATCTCCAGCAATGACTTTTACAGTATCTCCACTTTTTATTTTAAGCTTTCCCATCTTAATATTCTGTATTAAAGCACTTCTGGTGCTAATGATACAATCTTCATGAATTGTTTATCACGAAGCTCTCTAGCAACAGGACCAAATACACGCGTACCTCTCATCTCACCCGTTGGGTTTAATAAAACACAAGCATTATCATCAAATCTTATATAAGATCCGTCTGGTCTTCTTACTTCCTTCTTTGTACGTACAACAACTGCAGTAGAAACAGCTCCTTTTTTAATGTTTCCATTAGGAGTTGCGTCTTTTACAGAGACAACAATTTTGTCTCCTACAGATGCGTATCTTCTTTTAGTACCTCCTAGAACACGTATTGTTAATACTTCTTTTGCTCCAGTGTTATCGGCTACTCTAAGTCTTGATTCTTGTTGTAACATATTACTTAGCTCTTTCTATGATTTCTACTAATCTCCAACATTTAGATTTACTTAAAGGTCTAGTTTCCATGATCTTTACTGTATCTCCAATATTACAATCGTTTGTTTCGTCGTGTGCAACATACTTTTTTGTTTTCAACACGAACTTACCATACATAGGGTGTTTTACTTTTTTAACTTCTGCAACAACTATTGATTTTTGCATTTTATTACTAGTAACAACTCCTACACGTTCTTTTCTTAAATTTCTTGTTTCCATCTTTCAGCAGAATTATTGTAATTCTCTTTTAGTTAATTCAGTCGCAATTCTAGCTACTGTTCTTCTTACAGAACGTAATTGAATTGGATTTTCTAAAGGAGATATTGCATGTGCTAATTTTAGGTCTGAATAACTCTTTTTAGTCTCACCAAGTTTCTCTTGTAACTCAGCTACTGATAATTCTTTAATTTCTGATTGTTTCATAATATCAAATAAATTATGCTTCGTAATCTCTAGCGATTAAAAACTTAGTTTTAACTGGTAATTTTTGAGCTGCTAGACGTAAAGCTTCTTTTGCGATATCTAAAGGTACTCCTCCGATTTCAAAAATCACTCTACCTGGTCTACATACAGCTACCCAGTATTCAACTCCACCCTTACCTTTACCCATACGTACTTCAAGAGGTTTCTTTGTTATAGGCTTATCTGGAAATACTTTAATCCAAAGTTGACCTTCTCTTTTCATATGACGTGTAGCAGCAATACGAGCAGCTTCAATTTGACGTGATGTCAAAAAAGTTGCATCTAATACTTTTATACCAAAAGTACCGTTTGAAAGTTGATGACCTCTTCCTGAGAGACCTTTCATACGTCCTTTTTGTTGTTTACGAAATTTTGTTCTTTTAGGCTGTAACATTTTGTCTTTACTTTATAAAAAATTACTTTCTACGACGAGGGTTAGATTTATTTCCACCACGTCCTCCGGCTCCACCTTTTCCTTGCTTCTTAGATAATCCAACAAGCGGAGAAAGTTCTCTTTTACCATATACTTCACCTTTCATGATCCATACTTTCACACCCAATCTACCATAAGTAGTGTGTGCTTCAACTAAAGCATAATCAATATCGGCTCTAAAGGTTGATAAAGGAATACGTCCTTCTTTGTAGTGTTCTGAACGCGCCATTTCTGCACCGTTTAAACGACCACTAATTTGGATTTTAATTCCTTCTGCATTCATACGCATTGTAGCAGCAATTGCCATCTTGATAGCACGTCTATATGAAATTCTATTTTCAATTTGACGAGCAATGCTAGATCCTACTAAAAATGCATCAAGTTCAGGTCTTTTAATTTCAAAAATATTAATCTGAACTTCTTTTCCAGTAATTTTCTTAAGCTCTTCTTTTAACTTGTCTACCTCTTGACCGCCTTTACCAATAATGATACCTGGACGAGCCGTTGTGATAGTAACGGTTACAAGTTTTAAAGTTCTCTCGATTATTACTCTACTAACACTAGCCTTAGATAAACGTGCATGAACATATTTTCTAATTTTATCGTCTTCGGCAAGCTTATCTCCATAATCATTACCTCCGTACCAGTTAGATTCCCATCCTCTGATAATACCTAAGCGATTTCCGATTGGATTTGTTTTTTGTCCCATATCTATCTTAGCTTTGTGTGTTATTTTTAGCTCCAACTACGATTGTTACGTGGTTAGAACGCTTTCTTATTCTGTGTGCACGACCTTGTGGTGCTGGACGCAATCTTTTTAACATTGCTCCACTATCCACTTTAATCTCTTTTACAAATAATTCAGCCTCTTCGATGCTTGCATCTTCGTTTTTAGATTGCCAGTTTGCTATTGCAGACAGTAACAATTTTTCTAAACGACCGGAAGCTTCCTTTTGGTTAAATCTTAAGATATTAAGTGCATGTTCTACTTTTTCGCCTCTTACTAAATCAGCTACTAAACGCATTTTTCTTGGTGATGTAGGACAATTATTAAGTTTAGCGAAAGCTATTAGCTTTTTTGCTTCCTTAATACCGTCTGCCATTTGTTTTTTACGACTTCCCATAGCTTACTACTTTTTACCTTTATTTTTAGCACCTGCATGTCCACGGAATGAACGTGTTGGTGAAAATTCTCCTAATTTATGACCTACCATGTTTTCTGTTACGTAAACTGGTACAAATTGACGGCCATTATGAACTGCAATTGTTTGCCCAACAAAATCAGGAGTAATCATACTTGCTCTAGACCAAGTTTTGATTACTGTCTTTTTGTTAGCTTCAACATTAACAGCAACTTTTTTCTCTAATTTATAATGAACGTAAGGTCCTTTTTTTAATGATCTTGCCATGTCTTATTTCTTTCTACGTTCTACAATATATTTATTACTTGCTTTAGTCTTAGAACGAGTTCTGAATCCTTTAGCTGGTATACCGTTTCTAGAACGAGGATGTCCACCTGAAGATTTACCTTCACCACCTCCCATTGGGTGATCAACCGGATTCATTACTACTGGTCTTGTACGTGGTCTTCTACCTAACCATCTTGTTCTACCCGCTTTACCTCCAACTAATAATTGGTGATCTGAGTTAGATACAACACCTATAGTTGCCATACAATTAACAAGAATTAATCTTGTTTCACCTGAAGGTAACTTCACTGTAGCAAACTTACCGTCTCTTGCCATTAATTGAGCAAAAGCACCAGCACTACGAGCCATAACAGCTCCTTGTCCTGGACGTAACTCTAAACATGAGATAATAGTTCCTAATGGAATTTGAGATAATGGCATTGAGTTTCCAATTTCTGGAGCAATACCTTCTTGACCAGATACAACATTTTGCCCCACCTGTAAACCATTTTGAGCAATAATGTATCTTTTTTCGCCATCTTGATAATTCAATAACGCGATAAAAGCGGTTCTGTTTGGATCATATTGAATCGAAGCTACCTCACCAGGAACTCCTGATTTGTCTCTTTTAAAATCGATTATACGATACTTTCTTTTATGACCACCACCAATGTAGCGCATGGTCATTTTTCCTTGACTGTTTCTACCACCAGACCTTTTGTTCGGAACGAGTAAACTCTTTTCCGGCTTATCAGTAGTTATGGCGTCAAATCCATTTACTACTCTAAATCGCTGTCCTGGTGTGATTGGTTTTAATTTTCTTACTGACATTTGTCTTTAATTACATGTTACTGTATAAATCAATCATTTCACCTTCCGCCAGTTGTACAATTGCTTTTTTAACAGCATTTGTTTTACCATTTTGAATACCAGTTTTTGTATGCTTGGTACTACGATCTGGACGGACATTTATAGTACGAACTTTTTCAACAGAAACACCATAAGTAGCTTCCACTGCTTTTTTGATTTCTACCTTGTTCGCCTTCGTGTTCACTGAAAACGTATAGCAGTTACTTAACTCACTAGCTGCTGTAGCCTTTTCTGTGATTATCGGTTTAATTAAGATATTCATTATTTCTATTTACTTAAGTTTGTTACAATTCCTTCTAAAGAACCTTCTAAAAGAACAACTTGCGAAGCATTAAGTACCTTATAAGTACTTAGCTCAGAACTAGTTATAACTTCAGACCCTTTTAAATTACGTGAAGATAAATATACATTATTATTAGACCCACCTAATACAAATAGAGATTTTTTGTTCTCTAAGTTTAAAGCTTTTAAAACAGCAGTGAAATTCTTAGTTTTTACTGTGTCAAAATTAAAGTCTTCTAATACTGTAATTGATTTCTCTCCCGCTTTAATACTAAAGGCAGATTTACGCGCCAAACGTTTCAAGTTTTTATTAAGTTTGAAACTGTAGTTCCTAGGTCTTGGTCCGAACATACGTCCACCTCCTCTAAAAACACCAGACTTAATAGAACCTGCTCTAGCTGTACCTGTTCCTTTTTGCTTCTTAATCTTACGTGTACTTCCAACGATCTCAGCTCTTTCTTTCGACTTGTGAGTTCCTTGTCTTTGGTTTGCTAAATATTGTTTAACATCCAAATATACAGCATGATTATTAGGCTCAATAGCAAACACATCTTTAGAAAGGTCTGCCTTTCTACCTGTGTCTTTTCCGTTTATATCTAAAACTGCTACTTTCATTATTTTCTAATAATTACATAAGCGTTTTTGTGTCCAGGAACACACCCTTTCACAACAAGTAAGTTCTTTTCAGCAACTACTTTTAAAACTTTTAAATTTTGAACTTTCACAGTATCTCCACCCATTCTTCCAGCCATCTTCATGCCTTTGAATACTCTTGCAGGGTAAGATGCTGCTCCAATAGATCCTGGAGCTCTTAAACGATTATGCTGACCGTGAGTAGCTTGACCTACACCACCGAAACCATGACGTTTTACAACACCTTGAAATCCTTTACCTTTTGATGTTCCCGCTACATCAACAAATTCACCTTCAGTGAAATGCTCTACAGTGATTGCATCTCCTAATTTGTACTCCTCATCAAAACCTTTGAATTCTACGATTTTGCGTTTTACAGAAGTTCCTGCTTTTTTCACATGACCTAAGTCAGCTTTAGTAGCACTTTTTTCTGTCGCGTCATCGAAACCAAGTTGAATAGCTTCATAGCCATCAACCTCTTCAGTTCTGACTTGGGTAACGATACATGGTCCAGCTTCGATTACTGTACATGGCATATTCTTGCCATTTTCATCGAAAATGCTGGTCATACCGATTTTTTTTCCAATTAACCCAGACATATTTAATTATTTATTAATGATTTACTATTTATTAAAAACATTCAAGGCTGAAAATACGTTTCAGCCTTGAAGTGTATTTTTACCGTTTTTCCCGCAACCTCATTGGTGGGACATGTAAATATGATGCTAAACACCCTATTTTGAGGATGCAAATGTAGAGTTTTCTTTTGATTAAACAAAATGTTTCCAGCTAATTACGTAGAAAGATTTGATATTTTAATTTTGATACTATTTCGTGTTAGCATGCAAACTCATTATATTCATTGCCAAAAGTGATTGATATCCTAAATTTCTTTTTAACCAAACAACATTAGGTTGCGAAAATTACACAAAAAAAAGCATCAAAATAATTTCTTATTGTGATGCTTTTTATATTAATATACAACAAGGTTATCCTTGCAATGTAATTAAACTTTAATCTCTACTTCAACACCACTTGGCAACTCTAATTTCATTAAAGCGTCAATTGTTTTAGAAGATGAAGAGTAAATATCTAATAATCTCTTATAAGAGCTTAATTGAAATTGTTCTCTAGATTTCTTATTAACGTGAGGTGAACGTAATACAGTGAAAATTTTCTTGTGTGTAGGTAACGGTATTGGACCAGTTACAACAGCACCTGTACTCTTTACTGTTTTTACAATCTTATCAGCAGACTTATCTACTAAGTTATGATCGTAAGACTTTAATTTTATTCTAATTTTTTGACTCATTTTCTTAACTTTTTAAGATTGATCTCCTTTAGCTGCCTTAATAACCTCTTCAGATACATTTGAAGGTGTTTCAGCATAGTGTGAAAATTCCATTGTTGATGTTGCACGACCAGATGATAATGTTCTTAATGTCGTTACATAACCAAACATTTCTGATAATGGCACAGTAGCTTTTACAGTTTTTGCACCAGCTCTATCTCCCATGTCACTTACTTGACCTCTTCTTCTATTTAAATCTCCTACGATATCCCCCATGTTTTCTTCAGGAGTGATTACCTCAAGTTTCATGATTGGTTCCATTATTACAGCTTTGGCTGCTTTTGCTACGTTTTTAAATCCTAGCTTAGCCGCTAATTCGAAAGAAAGTTGATCCGAATCCACATCATGATAAGATCCATCTTTCAATGTCACTTTCATTGCGTCTACTTCAAAACCTGCTAATGGACCATTTACCATCGCTTGTTTAAATCCTTTTTCAATTGAAGGAATAAATTCTTTAGGAACGTTACCACCTTTAATTATAGATTCAAACTGAAGACCAACTTGACCTTCTTCAGCTGGCTCAACTGTAAATACAATATCAGCAAACTTACCACGACCTCCAGATTGTTTCTTATAAACTTCTCTATGATCAGCAGAAGCAGTAATAGCCTCTTTATATTCAACTTGTGGTTGACCTTGATTTACTTCAACTTTGAATTCACGTTTCAAACGATCAACAATTACATCTAAGTGAAGCTCACCCATTCCAGAAATAATAGTCTGCCCTGAAGCTTCATCTGAACGTACAGTAAAAGTAGGGTCTTCTTCTGCTAATTTAGCTAAGCCCATACCTAATTTATCAACATCTGCTTTAGTCTTAGGTTCAACCGCGATACCAATTACTGGATCAGGAAAGTCCATAGATTCTAAAACTATAGGATGTTTTTCAGCTGAAAGTGTATCTCCTGTTTTGATAGATTTAAATCCAACAGCAGCTCCAATATCTCCAGCTTCTATATAATCAATAGCATTTTGCTTGTTAGCATGCATTTGGTAGATACGTGAAATACGTTCTTTTTTACCAGAACGGTTATTTAACACATAAGAACCAGCATCTAAACGACCAGAATACGCTCTAAAAAAGGCTAAACGCCCTACAAAAGGATCTGTAGCAATTTTAAATGCTAAAGCAGCAAATGGTTCCTTTACATCTGGTTTACGCAAAATTTCCGCACCAGAATCTGGATCTGTACCTACAATTCCTTCTTTATCTGTTGGAGAAGGCAAATAACGACATACAGCATCTAATAAGAATTGCACTCCTTTATTTTTAAATGCAGAACCACATATCATTGGAATGATAGCCATATCCATTACAGCAGCCCTAAGTGCAGCATGCACTTCATCTTCTGTAATAGAATCTTCATCTTCCATGAATTTCTCTAGTAAATTCTCATCATAGCCTGCTACTTCTTCAATAAGTAATGCACGATATTTACGAGCTTCTTCTTTTAAATCTTCTGGAATCTCAATAACATCAAAAGTTGCTCCTTGAGTTTCGTCATGCCATACAATAGCACGGTTTTTTACTAGATCTATAATACCCTTAAAATCATCCTCGTCACCAATGTTTAAAACGATTGGCACCGCGTTAGATTTCAACATATCTTTTACTTGTTGACAAACACCTAAAAAGTCCGATCCTTGACGGTCCATCTTATTAACGAAACCAATTCTAGGCACTTTATAGTTATCTGCAAGTCTCCAGTTAGTTTCAGATTGAGGCTCAACGCCATCAACTGCACTAAACAAGAACACTAAACCATCAAGCACACGTAAAGAACGATTTACTTCAACCGTAAAATCTACGTGACCCGGAGTATCAATAATATTAAAATGATATCCTTTAGTATCTGGTGTTGATTCTCCATTTTCAATTGGAAAACTCCACTCACAAGTTGTAGCTGCAGAAGTAATTGTAATACCTCTTTCTTGCTCTTGCTCCATCCAATCCATTGTCGCAGCACCATCATGTACTTCTCCAATTTTATGCGAAACACCTGTATAATAAAGAATACGCTCTGTAGTAGTGGTTTTCCCTGCATCAATATGTGCAGCAATACCAATATTTCTAGTGAATTTTAAATCTCTTGCCATTTCTTATTAAAATCTAAAGTGAGAGAATGCTTTGTTTGCTTCAGCCATTTTGTGAGTATCAACTCTTTTCTTAACGGCCGCTCCTTCTTCTTTAGCTGCAGCTAATACTTCTGCTGCTAAACGGTTAGCCATAGATTTTTCGTTTCTTTTACGAGAATAGCTAATAAGCCATTTCATTGCTGTTGAAACTTTACGATCTGGACGAATTTGCATTGGTATTTGAAATGTTGCGCCACCAACTCTACGACTACGTACTTCTACGTGAGGCATAACGTTAGATAAAGCATCTTTCCAAATTTCTAAAGCTGTTTTTTCTTCGTCTGTTTTCTTTTCTTCTACAATATCAATTGCATCATAGAATACTTTAAAAGCGATAGACTTCTTTCCATCCCACATCATCATATTAACGAAACGAGTAACTAACTGATCGTTAAAACGAGGATCCGGTAAAAGTGGTCTCTTTTTTGCTGCTCTTTTTCTCATGTCTTCTTCTTAAAAGTTTTAATTACTTCTTAGGGCGTTTAGCACCATACTTAGATCTACGTTGCGTTCTACCTGAAACACCTGCTGTGTCTAAAGCACCACGTACAATGTGATATCTAACTCCTGGTAAATCTTTTACCCTTCCACCTCTAACCAATACTATCGAGTGCTCTTGTAGATTATGTCCTTCTCCACCGATGTATGCATTAACCTCGTTACCGTTTGTTAAACGAACCCTTGCTACCTTACGCATTGCTGAGTTAGGTTTTTTAGGTGTCGTTGTGTAAACACGAGTACACACACCACGTCTTTGCGGACAAGAATCTAAAGCAGCCGATTTACTCTTCTTGGTTATTTTGGCTCTTCCTATTCTTACTAATTGTGAAATTGTTGGCATATATATTATATATAAATTTTATAGTCCTCTTCTAAGAGGGGTGCAAAGATAGAAATTAAAATTTAAAATTCAAATCCTAATTCATTAATTTTCACGACATAACCTTTGTTTTATTTAATCTAGATTTTTAATACAAATTCACAATCTATGTATACTTGTAAAAACGCTAAAATATTCTTTAATTTTTATTAACACATATTAATAGAAACAGTAACTTTTTAATAATTGAATATAAAATTCATAAGAACTGTTATATTATAAGTCTAGGTTTTCCGTTAGATTTACATAATATTTTTAGAACGTGCAAAAAAAACTTATTTCTCTCCTTATAATATGTATGTGTTTTTCTTCGGAAAGCGCGTCTCAAAATCTACACGTACAAATTAAAGGGAGTACTAAAAAAGAAACTCAAATAATTAATTCAATAAATTATTTAAAAAAACACAAAAATTATTTATCTGTAAAATCTGAAACAGATACTTTACAAAAAAAACTTCATAAAGTAGGATATATCGAGAATGATTATTCCGTAGAAAAGAAAAATGATTCAACATATATGGTGTCGTTTATATTAAAACAGAAATATGACAAAATAAAAGTGTATTATAAAAATTCATATTTAAAAAAAGAGCTCCTCCCATTAGATAATACAGATAAAGGTGGTGATTATTTTGAATTAAAACTTAAAGAAACAGAACAACAATTAAATTCAATAAACACAAAGCATATACAATTAGGATTTCCTTTTTCAAAACTAAAACTATCTAACATTAAAATAAACGATAATAATATTCTAGAAACTCATCTAATTATAGATGGTGGAGATGAAAAAAGAACTATAGATGATATTATCATTAAAGGTTATAATAAGTTTCCAAAATCTTATCTAAGACACTTTTTAAAAATAAAACAAGAACAAATATTTGATATAGCAAAAATTAATAAAAAAACAGAATTCTTAAATGATTTAAAATTCGCAACCAAAATTAAGCCTGCTGAAATTTTATTCTCAAAAGATTCTTCATCTTTATATTTGTATATAGAAAAAACTCAAAGTAATTCATTTGATGGTTTTTTAGGTTTTGGCACAAATGAAGAAAGCAACAAACTCCAATTTGATGGCTACATCAATCTAAACCTAATTAACAACCTTAATTACGGAGAAGAATTCAAATTAAAATATAAAAGCGACGAAAATGACCAAACAACTTTTGAAACTAATTTAACACTACCTTATTTATTCAATTCACCTATTGGAATTGATTTACAATTAAATATTTTTAGAAAAGATTCCACGTTTTCTACAACTAGCCAATATGCAAAACTACATTATCAAGTAAATCCTAAACAAAAGATTTATGCAGGAATTTCAAATTCCATTTCTAGCAATTTACTATCCAAAGAAACCACAACCCAAATACATGATTACGAAAAAAAATATTATTCATTAGCATACGAATACTCCAAACCTCAAAATGATGATTTACTGTTCCCTCTAAATACCTTCATAAAACTTGAATCTAATTTTGGCAAAAAGGAATCTAAGACAGCCAATGAAAATCAAACACAAATAAGCTTTAGTATTATTAAAATTTTCAACATTAATAATGTCAATAGTTTTTTTCTTAAAATGACAGGAGCCAACTTAAACTCTAATTCCTTTTTTGAAAACGAACTATTTAGGTTTGGAGGCATAAATTCTATTAGAGGCTTTGAAGAAAACAGCATACTAGCCTCCCAATTTGGAGTATTAAATACTGAATACAGATATAGATTGAGTAACACTATATTTATACATTCAATAATAGATGCATCATACTTCAATAATAAACCTGTAAAAAACAAAGAAAAATTATTTGGTTACGGACTAGGAATAGGCATTCTAACTAAGTCTGGATTACTTAAGATTAACTATGCCAACGGTAAAAGTGAAAATCAAAGATTTAAGTTATCTAATTCAAAAATTCATATAAGCTTAAAAGCCCTTTTTTGATTGTTATTTTTTTTAAAAGCTAGGAACCAACCCCTATATATGAATTACCTTTAAGCAATTATGATGTTAAAAATATTACACATCCATACCTAAAAAAAATAACACAGAAACATTCGTGTCAATTTGCTTAAATTAATGCATTTTATAATCAATTATCCCTTTTTATTTATCATATAATCAAAGATGAAATTTAACTAGAAATTGTTGTTTTATTAACTTTTTATTATGACTTTTGACTCGACTAATTCAAATAATTATAAAATGAAAACAAAGTTTAGTGGAATTCTAACGCTATTACTAGCGTTTCTTGTACAAGTAACTTTTGCACAAGAAAAGACAATTTCAGGTACGGTTTCCGATGAAAACGGTTTACCTTTATCAGGAACGACAGTCTTAGTTAAGAGGACAAATTCGGGAGCCTCAACAGATTTTGATGGTAATTATTCTATCAATGCGAACAATGAAGCCACTCTGGTTTTTAGTTTTATAGGGTATACAACTCAAGAAATTACTATTGGATCGTCCAATACAATAAATGTTATAATGAAAGAAGATACTTCTGTTATTGAAGAAGTTGTTATAACTGCATTAGGAATTAAAAGAGAAAAAGCTTCACTTGGCTCCGCAGTAACAAGTATTGATTCCGAAGAATTAAATGAAGGATCTCAAACAAACATTTCTGATGCCATAAAAGGAAAAATTGCTGGTGTTGTAATTTCAAATGCTAGTACAGACCCCGGAGCCTCTTCTGGTGTAATAATTAGAGGTTTTAGTACAATTAGCGGTAGCAATCAACCTTTGTACATTGTAGATGGTATTCCTATTAATAACGTATCAAGATTCGAAAACGATTTAAACGGAGCTTACGATTTTGGTCGAGGTTCAAACGATATTAACCCTGAGGATATAGAAACTATTTCTGTTTTGAAAGGAGCCTCAAGTACAGCTCTTTATGGATCTAGAGCCGCAAATGGTGTTATAATAATTACAACCAAACAAGGAATTAAAGGGAAATTAAGTATTAACTTTTCTACGTCAGCCTTTTTCAGTGATGTATTAAGAGTTCCTAGATATCAAAACCAATTTGGTCAAGGTTTTAGTGGACAACATTTACTCGATGAAAATGGTTCTTGGGGGCCAAGGTTTACAGGAGAAATATTACCATGGGGTAGAGTTGTGAATAATTCGCAAAAAATAAAACCTTATTCTTTCCAGAAGGACCAACTTAGAAATTTTTTCGATATTGGAACATCATATGTTACAAATGCAGCTATTTCTGGAGGAACAGAAAATACTACAGGAAGGATTTCATTTAACAATACCAGTACAGATGGAATTTTTCCAACAAGTGGAGATTCTAATGAAAGAAACTCTATATCGGTTACTTTTAGCTCTAAAATAGACTTTTTAACATTTGGAGGTAATTTGAATTACGTAAATACTAAAGGTAGTGCCATACAAGCTGGTCAAGGTACTACAGTTTATAATAACTTACTACAAATACCAAATGATTTTGACCTTACAGAGTTTAAGGATTTAAATGATCCGTTTAACACTCCTGAAAATTATTATACTCAATATGGTGTTACAAACCCATATTTTAATCTTAAAAATGATGGGGCTAACTATGAAAAAAACAGAGTATACGGATCATTTAATGCAAAAGCAGAAATAAATAATTGGTCAAACTTTTCTTACACATTAGGGGTCGATCAATTTAACGATTTTACAGAAGTATTTACTGCTATTATTGATGTGCCAGACGGAAGTATAAATGCTGGTAGTACAGAAACTCCAGGGTCTTATTCAATAGAAACTAATAGAGTTACTCAAATAAATCATGACTTCTTATATAACATCAATTTAGACCTAAGTGAATCTCTTAACTTAACCTCCTCATTAGGTTTTAATTATAATGACAGGAACTCATTAAAAACAAATGCTGCTGTTACATCGCAAGATATACCTGGTTTTTATTCACTTTCTAACTCTTCTAATCCAGCTACAACCTCAACTAATATAAGAAAAAGAAGGTTATATGGTGTTTTAAATTCCACCCAATTATCTTACAAAGACATGCTTTTTTTAACAGCAAATATTAGAAATGATTGGTATTCTACATTACCCAAAGAAAACAGATCTGTTCTTTATGGCGGAGCTAATGTATCATGGCTTGCTACAAAATCTTTCCCAAGTATTAAAAATATTCTTAGTTATGGTAAACTAAGATTAGGCTATGGTGAAACAGGTGTAGATACAGATCCTTATAGAATACTTCCAGTTTTTTTGGCTTCAACATCGAATCCTATTACTGGGCTTTCTGATGGTCCAGATAATCAAGGATTTAGGAATCTAAATTTTCCTGTAGGAGGCGTAAACGCATTTACAGTTGGTAATAGAGCAGCTAATCCAAAACTTAAACCAGAAAGAAGGAAAGAATTTGAAATTGGAACGGAATTATCATTCCTTAAAAATCGTATTAGCCTTGATTTTACTTACTATGATGCAACAGTCGAAGATCAAATCCTTTCTCTTCCTTTAGCTGCAACTTCTGGATTTTCTAGTCAAACGGCAAACATTGGAACTATTTCTAACAAAGGATATGAAGCACTTTTAAAACTAGATATTTTTAGAAACCCTGATGGTTTTAATTGGAATGCTACGTTCAATTATGCTACTAATGATGCCATTCTTACAGAACTAGATGATAGAGTCGATAACATTTCTTTAGGAGGACTAAGTACAACTTCATTAGTACTTAGTGAAGGACAGCCTTTAGCACTTATAGAGGGGTCTGTTCCTGCTAGAGATCCAAACGGAAATATTATTGTTGATAATAACGGTATACCTGTTGCTTCTCCTATAAAAGAAATATATGGCTCTACACAAATAGATTATACCCTAGGTATTTCAAATGATTTTTCTTACAGAAACTTTTTCTTAGGTTTTACAATAGATTCAAGACAAGGAGGTCTTATATTTAGTCGTACTGCTAGTATTACAAGGTTTACAGGAAACTCTATTACTACAACTTTAAATAATAGAGAACCCTTTATTGTACCTGGTTCTGTTCAAGCCGTTGTAGATAATACCGGTACCACAACTTATGTTAAAAATACTAATGCTGTTACTAATGAGCAATACAACACATATTTTAGCGCAGAAGCTAATCATAGAAACAATGTGTTAGATAAATCTTTTGTAAAATTAAGAGAAGTTACTTTTGGATATAAATTTCCTAAAAGAATCATTGAAAAAACACCGTTTGAAGATTTATCAATAACTTTTGTAGGTAGAAATCTTTTATTGTTTACTCCTGAGTCTAATCAATACATCGACCCAGAAACATCGACTTTTGGTACAGATTTACGTGGTCAATTTGGGGAATTTAGTTCTAGTCCATCAACAAGAAGTTTTGGTGTAACCTTAAAAGCTAGATTTTAATTAAAAAAACATAAAAAACATGAAAAACATAATAAAATGTCTATTTATCTTTTTACTGGTTTTATCTTGTGAAGACCATTTAGACATAAACACAAACCCTAACACTCCACAAAACGTAGACAAAAGTTTTACGTTAACCGCAGCTCAAGGATCTTTAGCTACAGTAATTGGAGGTCAATTAGCTAATCTAGGAGGCTTTCTAGCTCAATATCATACACAATCTCCAGGAGCTTCTCAATACACAAATATTGATACATACAACATGAATATCGATTTTTCCAATCGTTTATGGAATGAATTATATGCTGGTTGTTTGAATGATTTAAATTATGTATTAACAAAATCAGATGAAGAAGGAGACACAGGATCTTATTTAATAGCAACATTACTAAGAACATATACCTTTCAAGTCCTAACAGACATGTTTGGAGACATTCCTTATTCTGAAGCCTTATTAGGATCTGAAAATATTTCTCCTAATACAGATTTTGGAGAAGATATATATTTAGGATTAATTAATGAAATTGATACAGCTTTAAACAAATACAATTCTAATCCTATAGCATCGACAGTTGGACCTCAAGATGTTATTTATAGTGCTGATATAAAAGAATGGATAAAATTCGCAAACACATTAAAGCTAAAACTTTATATGAGAATGTCTTATACTCAACAATCAAATTCATCTGCAGTTATGACTCTTTTGAATGAGGATAATTTTATTACTTCAGATGCTATTTTTGCTCCTTATGAAGACGCAGAAGATAAAGCAAATCCTTTTTATGATGTTCAAATTGATGAGTTTGGAGATGTTAATAATATTGCTAGCAATTCTTTACTTCTATTTTATGACCTAAATAGTGACCCAAGAATAGAAGCTGTATATAGAGTAAACAGTACTAACATTTTTACAGCTTTAGATCAAGGAGATAGAGCTAACCATGTAGGAGATCAAGCAACCGATTACTCTAGACCAAATATTATTGCTACTACACCAGTATATTTAATGACTGTGTCAGAAAGTTATTTTTTACAAGCTGAAGCTTTAATAAGATATAACGGAGGAACTAATGCAAAAAGTAAATATGATAGTGCCATATCAAACTCTTTCATAACGTATGGATTGGATGCTACTGAAGCACAAGTATTTACAAATACAGGAGGCGCTTATGAATATGTAGCATCTACTGATGTTGAAACAGCTATAAGACAAGTAATGATTCAAAAATGGGCTTCTTTAGCCAATATAAATAACATTGAAGCTTTTTTTGAATTAAACAGAACAAAATATCCTGAAATTACAACATTAGGAAGTCAAGATTATTCTATAGGAAATTTAGTTGTATCTGTTAGTTCAGTTTTACCGGGAACTCAAACTCCAAATTCGCTTTTTTATCCAGACAGCGAAGAGTCTAGAAATCCAAATATTACACAAAAAGCATCACTCACTGAAAAAATATGGTGGGATATGAAACTATAGTTTAAATACTAACATAAAATATTAAATAATGAAAAATAAAAATAAAATAATAAAAATAGTTTCATTTGTCTTTTCGGTTCTTTTTTTTGTTTCTTGTACAGAAGAAGCTCCTATAGAATCTGAAATAACATTTTTTCCAACTTTTGAGTATGAAAACATAGTTGCCGTTGCTGTTGGAGATTCTTTTACCCCTCAAGCTATAGCTACTGCTGATGGTACTGAATTAGAAGTAAAAATATCTGGATCTGTAGACACAAATACTATAGGCATATATAATATTACTTACTCTGCTACAAATTCAGACGGATTTGACGGTGTAGCATCTCAAGTGGTTGTTGTACATGATCCTGCAATTGTAGGAACCGATGTTTCTGGAAATATCGAAGATATTGGGAGACCAGCAAGAACAGGAATAATTTCTTTAGTAACAGGTACTACCAGTATCTTTTTTGTTACTGACTTTGCTTTTGGAGGAACGTTCCCTATGTACTTTCAAATGAATGGAGATGTAATCTCAGAAATTAATCAAGTTTACCCATTTGGAGCAAGCTCTGTTGATTTAACTTACGATCCTTCAACTAATATGTTTACAACATTTGTTAATCCTTTTGGATTCGGCTATACATTTCAATACCAATAATTAAAAAATGAAAAAAATGAAAAATAATATACTTTTTCTAGTATTGAGTTTAATTCTAGTAATCTCTTGTTCTCCTAATGAAGAATATAAAGACTATAATGGAAATATAGAATATTCTGTTACAGTTGCTTCTGGTGATTGGTTTGTCCAAGCTTTTATTGACGGAGTATTAGATACCGATTATACTTTACTTACGACATCAAATACAGCTGCGGACGATGGAACAGAAATTCAAATCAATGATCACCAAAATTTTTATTGGTACAATACTCAATCTCCAATTGATCTAGAAAGCTTAACCTTTTCAGGAACTGATTTGGATAGTAGTGTTCCTGATGGTGACGATAACTATGATATTAATGTGACTATTACCAATGGAAAAATCATAAAAAATGGAGCTACTCCACCTTCCGGAGTTAAAACTGATAGTATTGCTTTTGATATTGTATATTCTGATGATCCATCTGGAACAGTTTATCAAATTAGAGGTTATAAGAGTACTAAATTCTTAGAGGATTTACATTAAAATAAAAAAGTAATTCAACTTTCACTTACTTAAATAAAAAGATCATCTAAATTGATTTAGATGATCTTTTTATTTTGAGTTTTGTCTTGTTCTAAAATAACGTTGTTACAAACAAATGTTTTTTATAGAAAAATCTCTCGATTATAACGACATTTAGAAATCATCCAATAAGAAGTTATTAATAATACAAAAAATACAATACTATGAATTTACGTTTATTAAGCAACAACTTAAAAGAGTAAGATAATTCCTGTATCTTTGTAATCTACATTGGTTTTTTTAGAATTAGACATTAATTTATTCTAAAACTTAGCATCAAAAAGCTCTACTAAATACCTCAGCAACTTCTCCTTAACCTCAACTTGATCAACCCTATCAATACCCAACTCTACATTCAAAGAAGTTACAGCCTTTCCTTTAATTCCACAAGGAATAATATTATCAAAATAACTTAGGTTTGCATTTACATTAAGGGCAAAACCATGCATCGTAACCCAACGACTAGCTCTAACGCCCATAGCACATATTTTGCGTACAAATGGTGTTCCTACGTCTAACCAGACACCTGTTTCACCAGGGCTCCGCTCTGCTTTTAAACCATATTCAGTCAACGTAAGTATTACAGTTTCTTCCAACAATCTTAAATACTTATGTATATCTGTAAAAAAATTTTCTAAATCTAGAATAGGATACCCTACTATTTGTCCAGGTCCATGATATGTAATATCTCCTCCTCTATTAATTTTATAGAACTTTGCACCCTTTTCTGTTAATTCTTTTTCATTTAAAAGTAAGTTAGATAAATCTCCACTTTTACCTAATGTATACACATGTGAGTGTTCTACAAAAAGAAAATGGTTTTCGGTTTCTAGATTAGCATCTTCTCTTCTATTTTTTATTTTAGTATCTACAATGGCTTTAAACAATTCTTCTTGGTAAGTCCAAGTTTCTTTGTAATCCTTAAGTCCTAAATCTTGAATTTTAATATTCTTATTCATTTTCAAACTTAATTACAATATCTAAAGACTTAGGCTTTTTTATAAAATCCAACCAGTTAGATTTAAATTTTATAGTTCTTTTATCTTCAGACAATTCGGCATTTTTTACAGAATATGATTTTATCTTTTTAGGAAAAGTATATTCAATAATATAGGCAGCATTTTCAAAATATTCTATAAACTCTTTATCTCCTTCGTCAAAAGCAACTTCTTGAGCTTTGTCAAGGTTTTCAAAAATTGTTGCTCTAGAAAAAGAATTATTAGAAAAACTATAAGTAACATTATTCTCATCGTTTCCCATAAATTTCCCTAAAGGTGAGCCAGATTTCATAGCATCAACCTGACTATTTTGAGAATTTAAGCTTCTAGCTTTTTGTATTTTCTTTTCTATCCCTTTTAACTCACCTATTGAATTAAAGTTTAGACCAATACCAAAATCAAAAACATCATTTTCTTCATCCACTTTCATTTTCATATACATATCTTTAACTGCCTCAAGAGCTAAACGTTTTTCTTCTGGTAATGCAGCGACGCTATCTTTATAAGTTTCCATAATTTAACTAAAAACCATTAATGTATCTACAACTTTACTTTTCTTTTCTTTTTTAGTTTTTTCTTCAGATTCACCAAAAGCTCCTTTCATTTGTTTCATTGCATTAGCCATATCATAGCTTAATAAGTAGTTCCCTGTACCATCCTCATTAAAAATGATTGTTTCTTTGACTGTACAACTTGTAAAAACTATTGAAAAAATAAAAATTGTAACTAAAATGAATCTGTTCATTCTAAATCTGAATTTTAAAAATTAATAATATGCAGACAAAGGTAATTTAATTTTTATGATTATTTAAGATAACTAATGCTGCAATAGCTCCAGGTACCCAACCGCAAAGCCATAATAAGAAAACAATAATAATTGAGCCACATCCTTTACCTATTACGGCTAAAGGTGGGCAAATAATAGACAGCAAAACTCTCCAGATACTCATAATTTGATTTGATTTTAATTGATGATTATACTTATTTGACGCTAATGTTTAATGTTTGTTACAGTTTGCGTTAGGGATTGCAGAGGAAAGCCCACAGCGAGGTACGAGCGAGGACTTGTAACGAAAAGCCCGACCCTTGTGGTAACGCTCAAAAATTTGTTTTATAAGATGGGTATTAATAGTATCTTTGCGGCATTAAAATTTTCACATAGTATTTAGAATATGTCGCAATTATCAGAGCAAGAACTTGTAAGAAGAGAGAAATTAGCAAAATTACGTGATTTAGGAATTAATCCCTATCCTGCGGATTTATACCCTGTAAACCATACTTCCAAACAGATAAAGTATGGATTTGAGGAAGGCAAACAGGTTATCATTGCTGGAAGATTAATGATGGTAAAACAGCAAGGAAAAGCAAGTTTTGCACAATTACAAGATGCCGAAGGAAAAATACAAGTATATTTTAATCGTGATATTATTTGTCCAGATGAAGATAAAGTAAAATATAATGACGTTTTTAAAAAACTATTAGATTTTGGTGATTTTGTAGGTGTTGAGGGCGAATTGTTTAAAACACAAGTAGGAGAAATGTCTGTGCGTGTTAAAGATTTCACTTTATTAAGTAAAGCTTTAAAACCATTGCCTTTACCTAAAGAAAAAAATGGTGTTATTTACGATGCTTTTACAGATCCAGAACAACGTTATAGACAACGCTACGCAGATTTAGTTGTTAACCCAAAAGTGAAAGAAGTATTTGTTAAACGAACTAAATTGTTTAACGCTATGCGCCAGTTTTTTAATGACTCTGGCTACTTTGAGGTTGAAACACCAGTATTACAACCCATTCCTGGAGGTGCAGCTGCAAGACCTTTTGTTACACACCATAATGCTTTAGATATTCCATTATATATGCGTATTGCTAATGAACTTTATTTAAAACGTTTGATTGTTGGTGGTTTTGATGGTGTTTATGAGTTTTCTAAAAACTTTAGAAACGAAGGTATGGATAGAACCCATAATCCTGAATTTACTGCCATGGAAATTTATGTAGCTTATAAAGACTACAACTGGATGATGGATTTCTGTGAACGCTTGCTTGAGCATTGTGCTATAGCTGTTAACGGAACAACTAAAGCTACTTTTGGAGATCATGAAATTGATTTTAAAGCGCCATATGCCCGAGTTACAATGGCAGATTCTATTAAACATTTTACAGGTTTTGATATTACTGGAAAAACCGAAGATGAAATAAGACAAGCAGCGAAAGATTTAGGTGTTGAAGTAGATGCTACAATGGGTAAAGGAAAACTTATTGATGAAATTTTTGGAGAAAAATGTGAGGGCAATTACATACAACCTACTTATATTACAGATTACCCAAAAGAGATGAGTCCGCTATGTAAAGAACACAGAGATAATCCTGAATTAACTGAGCGTTTTGAACTTATGGTTTGTGGTAAGGAAATTGCTAATGCTTATTCTGAATTAAACGACCCTATAGATCAACGTGAGCGTTTTGAGCACCAACTTAAATTGGCTGCTAAAGGTGATGATGAAGCTACTGAGTTTATTGATCATGATTTTTTACGTGCCTTAGAATATGGTATGCCTCCTACATCTGGTATGGGGATTGGTATGGATAGGTTAATTATGTTTTTAACAAATAACCCATCTATACAAGAAGTTTTATTTTTCCCGCAAATGCGTCCTGAGAAAAAAACTGTTGCTGTAAGTGAAGAAGCTAAAGCAGTTTTTGAATTACTTAAGAAAGCAGAAAATCTTGAATTAAACGATTTAAAAACTCAGTCTGGTTTATCTAACAAAAAATGGGATAAAACTATAAAAGAGTTAACTAAAAATGGTTTGGCTAAGGTTGATAAAACTGATGATGGTTTGTTTGTAGCAATTGTGTAGTTCACAATTTTAATTATATAAATATGAAAAAGGAATTACTAAACAGTGATTCCTTTTTTATTTATGCACATAAAAAAACAGGTAATTTATAAATCACCTGTTTTTCTAAACTAACTAACCAACTAAATTTTATCTATGAAAATATATTTCTCTAAATAAACTATGGTACAAATAGACGGAATATTCTCTTTTACCCAACACTTCTTTAGAAAGCTTTAACACAACAACATACAGTTTTATATTTTATTTAAGACAAACCTGATAGTATGTTAATTTTTTTTAAGAATTAGTTTTCTTTTTCTACATAATCTTTAATAGATATATCGTCTATAATGACATCTTTTAAAACAGCTTCTCCTTCTTTTACATAAACTAAAGCATGTGTATTATTTGGAAGAGAATCTCGCTGTCTATTTCTAACTGCAATTTCGGCATCATATGCTTTTGTTTCTTCCATGTAAAACCTATTAAAAGGAAATTCTATTTGTAATTCATCAGTATAATTTCTATACCATTTTGCTTTAGCTTGAATATAATTTTTGTCATCATATTCTAAAATAACTTTACTAACCTGATCTACTGCTGCATACCCTAAACTATCTTTTTTTAGATAAACATAAATGGTTTCATTACGTTCCCAAACAGAATCTTTTGTTTTAAATGATCTAGCCTCATAATTTAAGGTTATATATTTTCCTCTAAAAGGATCACTAGGGTCTATTGGTTGCGTTTTAAATTTATAAATTATCCCTGTTTCTAAAATATTTTCTTGGTTTAAAATCATTTTAGTTGGCACAAATAATTGCGCTAATGCTAAAATTAAAAACAGTATAAATAAATGTATGGTCTTCATCTTTGTATTTTATCTATTATTAATTAATTTTTATCTTTTCATCATAGCATAATTAGCAAAGAAAAAACCAACACCTAAGCCTACAAACAATAGGCCTCTAAAAACAAAACTTATATTGGTATCGAAAAAACGACATGCAATAAGTATAGTTATAATGAGTAAACCATAATTCAATATTCCAAGATGAAGTTTTTCTGATCCTATTTTCATTGCCATTACACCTAACATTAACACTAATAAATTAATGAGAATGGTTGATATGCCTGAGTTATTCATTCCTATAAAGAAAATAAGAGAGAATAAAATGAAAACATATTGAAATAAATTCACTTCAACTAACCATTTGTTTATATAACTATACACCAACAAACCTAAGGATGTAAAAAAGAGTATTAAAGACATATAGAGTTCTTGAGAATTAAAATCAGAAATATCATTTAATAAATCTTTCCAGAACCAATTAAAACTGCTTAAAATTAACATATAGATAGTCCCTAAAAATCCCAAAACAAGATATCCGTTTTTTCTTAGTTTCTGTTTATTAACACGAGGTACTTTACCTATGTTATAAAACAATCCAAACAATAAAACGTACATTAAATAACCATAGGTATCGTTATTATTTACAAAGGTGCCCATTAAAATGATAACGCTTAATGGTATTAACCAATTAATTACTGAAGTTATACTTGATCTAAAGTGATGTTTTAAAAGTATTCCGTAATAAGGCAACACTGCTATTAACAACACAAGATACCACCAAGGTGTATCATGACTTATACCATAGAAATAACCAGAAACACAAGCATAATAAGTTGTAAAAACAATATGTAAAACAGCTAACGCTTGAGATTTCAACAAATAAACAAGAGGCAAGCAAAGTATTATCCAGGTTAATAAATAACTACTTATATCTCCTGGCATATTATAAATTTGACTCACCAATGCTATACTTGAGCCTACAGCAAAAAACAAAAATACTCCAGAGGATTCTTTCCATATCTTACCTTTCTTTTTTAAAATTGAATATCCAATAATTAACTGCCCAATCACCAACGGTAAAAAAGCAAAAATAGTTTTTACGCTTCTTGAAAAATCATCCCAATTATGAGCCAATATTAATATAATTCCCATGCCTATTAAAGCCGAACCTAATATTGCAAAAATGGTAAATAACCTATTGGGTGAATTTATTTTTTTGTCTTTATAGTATGATTCTATACTCGAAGCAACCTCTTTAGATAGAACTCCTTCTTTGAGTAATTCTTCTACTTCATTTTTAATTTTATAACCTATATTTTCGTCTTAATTAATAAATATCTTAATTCAACTGCTCTCTTTTAATATACGTATAATACAATATAAACAAACCTAATGCAGTTACGATGTGCTTTAATGAATGTCCGCTTAGAATCTTAAAAAAACTGAATACTTCACAATCGAAATGTTCAAGCCCTTTGGCTATAACATAAAAAACTAGTAACAACCAATACCCATAAATTTTATTATATCTTGATTTATAACAAATCATAATTACTGGAATAGCCAATATTGGATAGAATTGTATAAAGGCATATGGCTTTAAATCTTCAAAAACGTTCCAATACCAAACAGATACTATGCCTAATATTAGCATAGGAAATAACAAAAACTTGCCTATTCTATGGTTAACAAATTCACTGATAATTATTGAAAACAGCGACATAAATACAATTGTCATTGGAAGCCTATCCCAAATTAAAGTTGAATTATTAGGATTTAGATGATAATATCCAGATCCTATTGAAACCAAAGTTATACCAATAAACAATATTAAATATTGCATCTTTAAATTAGAAATAAAATTAACTCGTAATAACCCTAAAACACCAACTACAGCAAAAGGTATATTGGATAATACATTCCAAAAATTAGAAATATTAAAGAAGGTTATTTTATCACAAAATTTATGATAAGATAGATCTTGATTTATAGGAGGTATTATGCATATAGTTATTAATGAGATAAGTCCAAAACCAATCAATAAACTTGTACCAATATTTTCTTTTTTTAATGTCATCTAAATTTAAATAATTTATAGATTTAAACCCCACAACTTTTAGCTTACAGGGTTTTGGTTAGCTAACCAAACATCAAAACAACTCTTAATATTTTTATGTTTTGATATCTCATATTCTAACTACTTATCTTTTCTTCCAATGTTTTCAACGTATCGAACATCTCTGGTGTTTTTTTGTACTGCTATAGCTGAGAATAGACTTAGCAAAAAGGACATGCCGTAGAATCCTTTTTCACTTAAAAGCAAATTAGCATTCCAAAGTCCAATAACAAGTAAAACAATAGACGCTATAGTTGTAAACCAACTTATACTATAATAAATTTCTGTTACTGGTATATCTTCCATTTTATCTCTTACTGCCTTTTGAACAGATATTACAGAGAACAAACCAAACAATAAAACAGTAAAATAATATCCTTTTTCATTTAATAACATATCTGCATTCCATAAACCAATACAGTAAGATGTCATTCCAATTAATAAAGCAGACCAAGATGCACCTATAAAGGCTGCTGTAGGTTTATAATCAAAATGCTTTTGTTCTTTCTTCTTTTCAGATTTCTTTGTTGTCTCATCTACTGAAACTGTTGTTTGATAATTCATAATTTTTGTTTTAATGATTATAAAGCAAAACTGCAATAGTTTACATTAAGACGAAAAACAAAAAACATAAAAAACTAATGATATAAAACAATAAATAACATATACAACCACTATATTTACTATAATTAAAAAATATAAACAAACGATTAAATGAATGACTTAAATCATATAGTTTCTACATTTTCTCAAGAAAACAAACAACGTTTTATTACTTTTCTTGAAAAAAAGAACAAGAGAACAGATATTAAAAACATTCAATTATTTAAACTTTTAGCTAAAAACGAAGATGATTCTAAGTCAATTTGTATTAATCTTTATGGTAGTTATAAAAAGGATGCTTATCACGCATTAAGAAAACGTTTGTATGATTCTATAATAGATTTTACAGCCAATATAAGTTTGCAAGAAGAAAACTCTGTAAACATGTCTATTATCAAGTATTTACTAGCTGCTAGAACTTTTCTACAACTAAAAAACAGTAAGGCAGCATATAAAATTTTAAATAAAGCAGAAAAACTTGCTTTAGAACATCATTTATTCCCTTATTTAAATGAAATATATAGTACACAGATACAGTATAGTCACACAAACCCAGATATAAATATTAATAATATTATTGTTAAGTTCGAAAAAAATAAATCAAGGCATCAATTAGAAGACAATCTAAACATTGTATATACCAAAATTAGACAAACGCTAAATAATATCAACTTTAAAAATGAAGTAACAGATTTCCAAACATTATTGGATAGCACATTAAAAGAACATCAAATCACACTTAATGAGAATTTATCATTCAAATCATTATATCAACTAATAGCCATTGTAAGTCTTTCAGCATTTGTGACTAAGGACTATCTGAAAATTGAATCTTTTCTTATTAATTCTTATCACAAAAAAATAGGTCAAAAGGAATCTGACACTCAAATTTACTATCATATTCAAATACTGTATTTAATAGCCAATACACTCTTTAGGAATAAAAAATTTGAAGCATCTATGACGTATTTAAATTTGATGAATATCCAAATGCTAGAACAACAAAAAAAACATTTTAATACCTTTAAGTTAAAATACAATTTATTGCTAGCATTAAATTTTAATTACACAAATCAACAAAACAGAGCTATTAACCAACTTAAACCAATTATTAATAAAAAACATATCGACATAGAATCTTCATTAGACATTCATTTAAGTCTAAGTATGTTTTATTTTCAAAACAACAACTTAAAAAATGCATACTCACTATTATCAAAACTATATCACAGTGATAAATGGTACAAAAACAAAGCGGGGATAGAATGGGTAATAAAGAAAAATCTTATAGGGATTTTGTTGCACATTGAACTTAAAAACTTAGATCTAGTAGATTCTAAACTTTTAAGTTTTAAAAGAAATCACACAAAATACCTGAAAGAAATTAAACAAGAACGCGTATTGGTTTATCTTAATTTAATAGAACAGGTATATAAAAACCCCGAAAAACTAAACTCTAATACATTTAAAACCTCTGTTCAAAATTCATTTGAATGGATACATCCAGACCAAGAAGATATTTTTGTTATGAGTTTTTACGCTTGGTTAAAAAGTAAAATTGAAAGGAAACCAATATATCAAACGACTATATCTCTTATAAAGAGAAAAGAAAATAGAAATTAAATTTATTTATATTTACCTCATGACAAAAAAGGCCCTAATTCTCTTTGTTTTTATTTGTTCCATATATAGTGAAGCTCAAAAAAAAGATAGCACCGCCATTAAAAATGGGATTGACAAACCTAGTTTACTATCTACTCATCATTTTGGGATTTTTAGCTCTAGAATTAATCAGAATTTCAAAATAGCGCCTCCAAAACAAAGTACAGTAGAAATTAGTTTAATTAGTGGCAACAATTTCCATCCTTTTGTTGAAAGTTATTTCCCTAAAAATCCAGAGATTAGAGAAATATTAAGCAATACAATATGGCATGATCGTCACTTTAATTTTATAGATCAAGAAACAACACCTGCAGACTATGTAAATATTGTTATTGATGCAGTAATAAAAGAATTTAGAGCTAACATTAATATTCCTATTTCCAAACAACATGAATTAGGAATAACATTTCGCTCTTATTTAATAACAAAAGGGAAATACCCTTTTTCTCTTTTCACAGGAGATGAAAGTATTGAATGGTTTCATAGTAATATTGCTGGAGGTGAAGACCCTTTTGGAAGACGTTATTATGGACTAAATCAAGTCAATTTTGAATATACAGACAGGAATGGAAAAACTCTAAAATTAAACAATGGTAATTTCTTTATTGGTGGTATTGAAATAAATCACTTTTATTACCCTTCTTTTTTAGCCAGTAAAAAAAGACATATCCATACTAATATTGGCAGTCATATTGGTATTAACACATCACAATTCAATCCTTCTATAGATGCAGGAATTTCATTAAATACAGTAAAAAAATATATTTTAAAAAACAATAATGAATTCAACTTAGGAGCAGGAGTTAGTTTATTAAGAAAAAATGTTATTGATTTTAAAAATGTAGTAGACCTAGGAAACAACCCTTACCTAGGATCTTTTGAAGGTAATATAGAATTTACAAAGTATACTAAAAGAAAAAACTACCATTCATTTGGTATTGATTATAAAATACAAACTAGGTATAGTAAAAAAGAAGAAGCTGATTATTTTAAGTTATTAGGTAAATGGCAAGAAATAAAAGCAGGTTGGCACAATGGTGTAGCAACGTTATACAAGAATCTTACAGATTGGAATATCATATATACATACGGCCATAAAAAATACAAAGTATCACTATACTTAAAAGAAGACCTTGAAGTACATAATGCACCAGATTTTCAAACAGGAATTAGCTTAAAAGTTCCTATTAATAAAAAATAACCATCTCAATTATTCTCATTCTAAAAACGTTAATGAATAGTTAAATAATAAAAAGGCTTAAACCTTTTTACTTCTTCTGAGTCTTAAAACCAAATAACTTAAAATACTCAGAACATGAAAAATTTAATATTAATTGCATTAGCGCTTGTTGCAATTCAAGCAACAGCACAAGAACAAAAGAAATCTCATAAAAAAGGTGAACATCATAGAAGTATAGCTATGGCTCTATTAAGCGCTAATGAAATTGCTACGCTTCAAACAAAAAAGATGACTTTACATTTAGATTTAAATGAATCTCAACAACGAGACATTCAAAAAATAAATCTAAAAAATGCTGCAGAACGTAAAGCCCATATGGAAGCTAAAAAAACAAAAAAAGAAAGTGGTAACACAAAAAAACCAACGTCTGATGAGCGTTTTGCTATGATGAACAAAATGCTTGACCAGAAAATTGCTGAGAAAGCGGAAATGAAAAAAATATTAAACTCTGATCAATACGAGAAATGGAAAAAAGCTCATGCAAGAATGTCAGCAAAACGAAAAGCACATGCTAAGAAAAATGCGTGAACACAAAAAACAGTAGTAATTTTATTTAGTCAGTGAAATTTATTGTAGTTAGTAGAAAATCCTTTCCAAACATGGAAAGGTTTTTTTGATCTTTTACTCCCCTTTTATATGCTAACTGAAATTACAAGTTCTTTGTTACTTTATCAACAGTTCTAATAGTAAAATCTAAATCTTCATAACTCAAAGCATCAGTAATAAACCAAGTTTCAAAAGCACTTGGGGCTATATAAACACCTTCATTAAGCATGCCGTGAAAAAAAGATTTAAATTTATCGTTATTTCCTTTAGCAGATGTTTCAAAATCTACAACTGCTCCTTCTGCAAAGTGAACAGAAATCATAGACCCAACCCTATTTATTGTATATACAATATTGTTTCCGTCTAAAACCTTAGAGATACCTTTGTGCAAATACACTGTTTTTTCTTCTAAACGTTTAAAAATATCAGCATTATTATTCAATTCTGTTATCATTGCTAAACCTGCAGCCATAGCTAATGGATTACCACTTAATGTTCCTGCTTGATACACAGGGCCTACTGGGGCTAAATAGTTCATTATTTCATTATTCGCGGCAAATGCACCAACAGGAAGGCCTCCTCCTATTACCTTTCCAAAACAAACAATATCTGCTTTAATATTAAATAATTCTTGAGCACCTCCTTTAGCTAATCTAAAACCGGTCATAACTTCGTCAAAAATTAATAAAATATTATTCTCATCACACAGTGTTCTTAGATTTTCTAAAAAATTATTTACAGGAGGAATACACCCCATATTACCTGCAACTGGTTCTATAATAACACAAGCTATTTCTCCAGAATTATCTTTTACCAATTTTTTAACGTTATCTATATCATTATAACGAGCCAACAATGTATCTTTTGCTGTCCCTTGGGTAACACCAGGGCTGTTAGGAATACCAAAAGTACTAGCTCCACTACCCGCTTGAATTAAAAAGGAATCTGAATGCCCATGATAACAGCCTGCAAACTTTATAATTTTATCTTTCTCTGTGTAACCCCTTGCCAATCTAACAGCGCTCATACAAGCTTCTGTACCAGAATTCACAAACCTTATTTTATCAATGTTAGGAACCATAGAAACTGCTAATTGAGCAATTTCTGTTTCAATTTCGGTTGGCATACCAAAAGATGTTCCTTTTTTAGCTTTTTCTACTACGGCATTTACAACTGGCTCAAAGGCATGACCAAGAATCATTGGTCCCCAAGAGTTTATATAGTCTAATAAGCGATTTCCATCTTCATCATATAAATATGCCCCTTTAGCTTCTTTAACAAAAATTGGAGTACCACCTACACCTTTAAAGGCTCTTACTGGAGAATTTACACCTCCTGGAATTACTTTTTCTGCTTCAGCAAATAACTCGCTACTTCTTTTATAAATCATTTAACTTCCTATTTTTTATTTACTTGTAATTTTTGGCCTATTGCAATGTTATTATTTTCCAAATTATTAATTGTTTTAAGCTCCTCAACGCTAATATTATGCATTTTCGAAATATAATACAGCGTGTCTCCTTTAACAACAACATGAATTATTTTTCTAGGAATCACCCTTGATTTTTTTATAATATCTTCATTAGTATTCTTCTCAACCGTTTTAACAGATTCAACTTTAACCTTTGACATATTGTTAATGGTTCTTGCTTTTGATTTTCTTGTATCATCAAATTTGTGAAGCTCATAACGTTCTATTAAACTAATTAGTTTTTCTGGATATTTTTTATCTGTAGCATAACCTGCAGCTCTAAGCCCTTTTGCCCATCCTTTATAATCACTCTTTTTGAGTTTGAATAGATTTGCATATCGCTTCCTTGTAGATAAGAACAAGGAATGATCTCTAAATGAATATTTCGCGTTATTGTATTTCCTGAAGCACTCTTGTGCTTTATCATCATCATGATAAATCTTTGCTCCCGTCCAATTATGACATTTAATACCAAAATGATTATTCGCTTTTACAGAAAGTCTTCCTTTACCAGAACCCGACTCCAAAATACCTTGAGCCAAGGTTATACTTGCAGGAATATCATAAAGCTTCATTTCCTCCTGCGCTATATTTTTATAAGTATCTATATACTTATATGTTGAATTTGCATATGTTTTCTTTGAAGTATCTTCAACTCTAGCGCCTTCATCCTTTTTTGTAGTTTTTGTTGTACTAGTTCTTTGTCTTTTAGTAACTATAGTCTTTTTTGCTTTACAACTAAAAAAAACACATCCAATACATAGTATTAAAAAAGCTTTATTCATTTTCATTTAATTAATTCTATTTTTTTCTTCTTCAAATAATTATTCATTCCTGCTATACCCTGTAAACCACCTGTGTGTATTGCTAAAATTTTTGAGCCTTTAGGGAAAAAACCTTTTTCAATTAAATCAAAAACACCAAACATCATTTTCCCTGTATAAACAGGATCTAATGGAATATTTTGTTTTTCCTTAAATTGATTTATAAATTGAATTAAACTTTCATTCACCTTAGCATAACCTCCAAAATGATAATCTGTTATTATATTCCAATTTTTATTATCTACAAATTTACTAATATCTTCCTGTAAAAAAGCACCTTTTAAAGCTGGAAACCCCAAAACTTTTTGATCTTCTTTCACACTGTTTATCAAACCAGAAATAGTACCTCCTGTACCAATGGCCGAACAAATAAAATTAAAATCGGCATCTGCTTCGGTTAGAATCTCTTCACAACCTTTAACAGCAAAAGCATTAGTTCCTCCTTCAGGTATTAGGTAAAAATCATCAAATTCTTCTTTCAAATTATTAATAAAACCATCAGTTTCTTTTAACCTATAAGCTTCTCGTGTAACAAACTTAAATTGCATTCCGCAAGATTTTGCAAAAGACAATGTTGGATTACCATCAATTATATCCCTCAATTCTTCACCTCTAATAATACCAATCGTACTAAAACCATAAGTTTTACCGGCAAAAGCTACTGCAGCAATATGGTTTGAATAAGCACCTCCAAAAGTTAAAAGTCTTGAAAATTCATTTCTCTGGGCTTCTTCAATATTATACTTCAGCTTTCTATATTTATTACCTGAAACAAATTGATGTATAGAATCCTCGCGTTTCAAATGCAATTCTACCTCATGTTTTAAAGACAAAGCTACAGATTGATTTATACTATTTTTTAGATTGAAAATCATTGTTGCGAAGATACTTTAAAAAAGACCAAAATAATCTTCTTTTTAAATATTGAAAATCTAATTGATTTATATAAGCTTCTCTTTCAAACGAAATATTTCTATACAGAATCAAACGAATTAGAAATTCTATAACATAAACTAAATAAAAAGGAATAATTAATAATTCTAACTGTTGTCTTAAATGTATCTTTTCATGATTTAATAAAACAGCATCAAATTTTAATACTTTCTTTTTTAAAAATATAAAAGGAAAGAGCGCTAATTCGTTATAACCACGAGGTATTATGTATTTTAAAACGACAATCATAATTACTCTTACTCAAAAATCAAACCAATATGCACTATCTTTGCTTTCATGAAAAAAATAATTCCTGTTGAAGACGGAGATTACTATTTAACTCCAGAAGGTTATCGCTGTTTTACAGAACAATACCACTTAAAAAGAGGATATTGTTGTGAAAGCGGATGCAGACATTGCCCTTACGAATACGATAAAAAAACAAATAGTATTTCTAAAAACTAATTTTATAACGTATTGAATTACAATAATTAGTATTAAGTTACGGTACGGTTATTGATGTTAATATTAAAATTGTAAATTCTTAAAACCAACTAATTAATATAATAATTATTATCTTTTAAGAGTTAAAAAAGAAAATACGCCTATGAAAAACTTATTAAAAACGTTACCTCTTTTAACGGTACTACTTATGGTAACATCCTGCTCTTCTGTTAGAGTAGCGACAGACTATGATAAAAATGCAACTTTTAGAGAATACAAAACCTTTGCTTTTTTTAAGAATGGCATTGATAAAGCTGAAATTAGCGATCTAGACAAACGTAGAATTCTGCGTGCTATTGAAGCTGAATTACTAGCTAAAGGCTTTACAAAATCTGAAAAACCAGACTTATTGGTTAGTCTTTTTACAAAATCAAATCAACGTGTAGATGTTTACAACAACTCTTGGGGTAATGGCGCCTGGGGATGGGGTGGTTTTGGACCTGGTTGGAGATGGGGTTGGAACCAGCAACCATCGGTTTCTACAAGAACAGAAGGTGTATTATATATAGACCTTATTGATTCCAAAAAGAAAGAACTTATTTGGCAAGGTATGGGAACTGGTTATTTAGCTAGAAATATGGAAAAGAAAGAAGAACGCATAAAAGAATTTGTTTCTACAATTATGCAAAAGTATCCTCCTGGATCCCAACAATAAAAAATTAAAAAGGCGACTAAAGTTTTAGTCGCCTTTTTAATTTTTTATTTAGTTAAAGCAAATAAAGTTTAGCATGACCGTTATCAACTAACCATTGATTTACATCTAACCCATCAATAATAATGTTTGCTAAATAGCGTCCATACTTTCCTTGTTTATCTTTATAAGAATGAATTTCTACATCTTTATTTAGAATCATTTCTCTCAATATATCTCTCACTTTTTTTCCTTCAACTTTTTCTGGCCCTCTCATTTCTGGAGTATCTATTCCGTAAAGGCGCAATTTCATTTCTTGAAAATGTAAAAATCCTAAATCTACTAACGCAGTTACAGTATCTCCGTCATAAACACTTATAATTTTTGCTTTATAATTGTACATAATATTTTATTATCTGGTTACATAATTATATCATTCTTCCAAACATAAGGTTTTGGTATACTTGTGTCGTCTATTAACTCTCTAATATCAATTTCAATACTTCTACTCATGTCTGTAATTGGGACATCATTAGGCCCACCTTCAAATGGATTCTCAGTATTTTCTCCAATAGCTTCCATAGTATGAAACACCCAAGAAATTAGAGCACTAAAAGGAATAGAAAACCATACAAAATGTCTCGCAATAGTCTCCTGTGCTTGGTGCATAAATGATGATTGCTTCCCATGATTTTGTAATAGGTTCAAAATCTTAATCCCAAAAGATTCAAACTCTTCCATTATTCCATAAGGGATTAATAAAATAAAAATCCAGACAAATAAATAATTAAGTGTTGCAAACTGTCTAGGGTATGGAAAGTTTTTAATACGTTCACTCTTTCCTTGTAAAGAATAAAGCTCCACCAACATATTAGACATTTCCATATGTCTAAAATCTTCAATCAAACCAGATTTCATCAACTCTTTTAGCCTTCTTGATTGCATCCCTAATATTTGAGATGCTTTATTCCCTTTGACAAAAATTTCTTTAAAATCTTCTTCAGAGAGATATTCTCTCACTTCATTTTCAATTGTAATCTCGTCTTCGCAAACTCTAAAATTTGCTGCTCTAAATTCTCTATTAGACTTTTTAAACTTCAAATGCATTTCCCAAGGTCTTTCTTCTCGCATTTGATACCTTAAAGCCGTTAACCAAGCTACATGTCTATGCACTAATTCTCGTTTAAGAACTTGCAATTCATCTTCAGTTATAGAATTCACTGCATGATTATTAGTAATAAAATCTTTAACCATTATTGTCCAGGAACGTGACGCATTAACAATACCACCCCAAATCTTTCTAGCCTCCCAAAGTCTATCATAAGAGGCATTATTTTTAAAACTTACAATAAAAGCAACAGCGGTACCCAACACACCTAAAGGTAACCACGGAACATGTAACCATTTAAGACCTACAACATCAAATAAAAAAACGGGAACTAAAGCAAATAATAAAAAAAGGAGAATGTAACCTTTAGTCCATTTTAAAACCGTTTTAACAGGAAATATGCTTTTTGTATACATAGTTGAAAAATAATTTCACTAACTAAAGGTACACAATTATTTATTTAATTCGCAAATATATCAATCATATGGATGTTAAATTTTAATTATTATTTAATAAAATCCTAAATCATTAAATATTTATTATTTTTATACCATTATTTCTACGAAAAACCTATTATAACACAAAATATAGAACTAAACGAAATATTAAATAGATTACCTAAACACTTAAGGCAATTTATAAAACCTCAAGATTATAGCAATTATTCTACTATAGATCAAGCAGTTTGGTGCTTTGTTATGCGTAAAAATGTAGAATTTTTAAGTAAAGTTGCTCATAAATCCTATTTAGACGGTTTAAAACAAACTGGAATTTCTATAGGTAATATTCCTAACATGTATGGCATGAACCGTATATTAAAAGATATTGGATGGGCAGCTGTTGCTGTAGATGGATTTATTCCTCCTAATGCGCTTATGGAATTTCAAGCTTATAACGTTCTTGTAATTGCTAGCGATATTAGACAGTTAGAACATATAGAATACACTCCAGCACCAGACATTATCCATAAAGGCGCTGGACATGCACCAATAATTCCTAATCCAGAGTATTTAAGACGCTTTGGTGAAATAGGCTGTAAAGCCATCTCATCTGCAAAAGATTACGAACTTTGTGAGGCTGTAAGACATTTATCTATAATAAAAGAAGCTCCAAATTCTCTTAAAAATGATATTGCTTCTGCGGAAAAAAAAGTAGAAGATTTACAAAAAACATAGGTAAACCATCAGAAATGGCACTTATAAGAAACTTACATTGGTGGACAGTTGAATATGGTTTAATAAGAACCGTAGAAAACCCTAAAATATATGGAGCAGGCTTACTATCTTCTATAGGAGAAAGTGCATGGTGCATAACTAACAAAGTTGAAAAGTTACCATACACCATTGAGGCCACATACAAAGATTTCTACATTACAAAACCTCAACTTTATGTAACACCAAACTTTGCTCATTTAAGTCTTATTTTAGAAGAGTTTGCAAACACTATAGCAGTGAGACAAGGCGGTCTTTCAGGTATTAAAAAATTAATAGAATCTAACGCACTTGGCTTAATAGAGTTAAGTACTGGAATTCAAGTTTCTGGTATTTTTACGAATGTTATTGAAAATAAAGGAAACCCCATTTATATTCAAACAACAGGCGAAACAGCATTAGCTTATAGAGAAAAAGAACTTGTAGGGCACGGTACAGAGACGCATCTAGAAGGTTTTGGCTCTCCCATAGGAAAACTTAAGGGCATCAACTTATCTATTGAAGACATGAGCCCAAGAGATCTTTCTGCTTATGCTATTTTCGAAGAACAAAACGTCACTTTAGAATTTAAAGGAGGTATTGTTGTTTCTGGTGAAATTATCACTGGTAAGCGTAATTTACAGGGTAAAATAATACTAATCTCTTTTAATAGCTGTACGTTTACTCACAATAGGACCGTTTTATTTAAACCAGAATGGGGAAATTATGATATGGCTGTTGGTAAAGATATAGTCTCAGCTTTTTCTGGGGCTACAGATTTAAATAGTCTTAACCTAATAACACATCTTCCAAGTAGTGAAACCATACATTTAAAAAAATCTAACAAACAATTAGAGTTAGAAACTTTTTATAAACAAGTTAGAAATTATAGGAAAAATAAAAACAGAACTATTTCTAGAACTAAGGTTTTAGAACAGCTTATTGAAAAACATCCTAACGACTGGTTGTTTCCTGTTGAACTTTATGAACTAGCCCATAAAGGGGAAGAAACTATTTTATGTGATAACATTTTAAAACACCTAGAAACCATCAAACAAAACAGACCAGAAGTTGGTCAATTAATTGATGATGGTTTGGGAATTATTCAGCACTCATTAAAATTAGAACAATAAAGTGTTAATCAAAATCTATAAATTTTGGAGGAACATTATCTGTTAACCATACATCGTTTTCAGATAAATAAAATTCATATTTATTTTTATACAAACCTTCAGCTTTAACCTTTAAAATAATAGCAATACCTCTTCTGTTAGCTACTCTTTTGGCTGTTTCTATATCTTCACTCAAGTGAACGTATTGTCTATTCATTTTAAGCAACCCTTTTGTTTTTATCGAATCGATAAACTTTGGTACAGTTCCATGATAAAGATATAAAGGCGGTTTCTGTTTTTTTAATTCTAAATCTAAAGAATCAATTGAATGTCCTTGATTAGCTCTTATTTTTGTTTTATCATTATTAAAAACAAAACGTTGTTTATCATTAGTTTCCACAACCTCTTCCAATTCATCCTTTGTAAAGACTATTTGGGTTTTTGAGAGTATTTCTGAAACCAAAGCCCAACCATTTTTGTCTAACATCAATCCAATTGTTTCTGGCTTGTGTCTCAATATCAAGCTTAAAAATTTGCTGATTTTCCTTTTATGCTGTTCAGTCATTTTCATAAACCATAAACTGCGTTACAAAATCATTTTCAATATCCTTATAACTGTTTGTACAATACACATGATCTATGGTTTCTTTTAATTCATCAAAACCATAATTAAATTGTGCATGGGTTACATATAAAAACACCTTTTTTGCTCCTTGATTTTTCAATGCTTTAGCAAGCAACTTAAATGTTCTACCTCCGTCTGCTAAAATCATCAACAATAAGGCATTCTTTTCCTTTTACATCTCCTTGTATAGTAATTAATGGAGCGCCATTAACTCTTACTTTATTTGAAGAAATTAAATCAGCATTCAATTTTCCGGCAAATTCATGTGTTGTTTTATAAGCTCCAGCATCTGGACTTACCAATATAGGGTTCCCTATTGCTTCATATGCTTTTTTTACAAAATCGAAACTTTTAATTTCTTCAGAATTATCAATTAAAGTCAAAGACACACTACTATGTGGGTTTGAAATTTCAACTTTATCAAAACACATTGCATTTATAAAATTAGAAACTACTTTTAAATCAAAAGATTCTAATTTAGAAAACCGTCTGTCTGATCTTTGTGCTATTAAGCAATAAATAGTAAGTGTTGATACTAAATTTTTATTGGTAGAATTCTCGAAATCCCAAGCTTTTTTTATTGAAGCTATTTCAAACAAATCCTGGTAACTATTTCCTCTAAGTTTGACATGTAAATCACAATCCCCTTTAATTTTGGCAGTAACTTGTCCATCTTTAAATTTTTTTATTTCGTATTCCATCATTTACCTTTTAAGAAATTAGACACACTTATTTATTTTCTCTCTTATCTGTTGCAAACTAACATCATTATAAAACTTTCCATCATTATAAATGATTTGTAACTCTCCTTCTTCTTCCTCTTCTTTAGAAACTTGATCTACTAAAACATACTCCCCATCAATTATATCTACTTTCACTAATCCTTTAGCAGATTTTTTAATACCATCATCTGTAATTGAGTCTTTAAAAATTTCTCTTCTTACACCATCTACAACTACAGAGGTTGCTTTCATAGCAAAGCCAAATGTATCTCTTGTATTAAATTGATAAGTAAAAGATCCTATTCCTAAAACTACATTGGTAGAAGCAAAACCTTTATCATGTAATCGTTGACAAATTTGTTCTGCGCGCTCTGTAGTAATACTATCACCATATATAGCTCCAATATGCGGATCTAAAACTTTAAAACCTTCTTTATTAATACTACCTCCAAAAATATTCCAAAGCAACTCTACAACACCTTTATCTTTTGGCAAAGTACCTTCTAACTTTCTGTCTTCACCACAGATAATACCTACAGGGTCTCCGCTATCTGGCCTTATAACCAATTTCCCATCTCTAGCTAATACCTCTTCTTTTAGTTTTGGCAAATAATCTGTTAACACCTTCCATAAATCCCAAGTGTCACTTACTACAGAAAGAATCCCTTTAGGATAAGTATTCATTAAATTTTGAAATGTTCCTATCTCATCATCTTTTGTTCCTGCACACATTACAGAGTGCTCTGTCGCATTTACAGACCCTATTACAAAACCTTTTACTTTATAATACTTCTCATCCCACTAATTACTGGAAGTGTATCTGACCCTAAAAAAACACTAGCATGCCCCATACCAGAAGATAAAGCACTTTGAAGTCCTCCCATTCCTCTCATAGAGAAATCATGTCCTTGAAAATCTATAAAAGCAAGATTGTCGCTATCTGTTAATAATGCCCATTTTTTAAAAATTCTTTTATATAAAATAGCTATTGAAGCAGACGTCATAGGTTGCCACAACATTGTTGACAGTATGGTTTCAAGAAAATTTGTTATCCAATAAAATTCTTTATTTGTATTTACAACTATTAACATTGGTACCCTTACTAGTACTTCAACACCTTCTTCTAATGATTTTACTTTTATAAGAAGGTATTGTAAATCATGTAATGTCTCATAATGAGATACATCATAATCTGCACCTAAATACATAGAAAGCTCTTCTTGAATTTCTTGACAGACCACATTTTTTTGGTCTAGAAAAGAAGTTAACTTCAAAATAATCATGAAGCCATTTAATAACGTATTGCTGACCAAATGAAACGACTTTATCACATCCTTTAGGCGCATACTTATTGCTACGTGGCGTCTAGTTAGAATAAACTTCTTCTGTTCCTTTTGGATATTGTTGGTGATGTCCTGTTTTATAACCGTCGGTTAATAATAATAATACATTCATAAGATTTATTTTTGCGTATTTACAACACAAATATATATTTTAATAATTTAGCTCCAAAACCTATTTTTTGTCTTTCTTTTACACAAATAAGCTTTGAAGCTAAAAATCAAGTGATTAAATTTCAAAAATGATTCCCTCGGTTTTATGTTGAAAGTAACGTTTTTGATTAAATTGGAATAAATTAGCTGGTCTGCCAGATCCTTTAGAAACTTTTTCATCTAGCTCATCAAGAACATTAAGGTTAATGATTTTTTTTCTAAAGTTCCGTCTATCTATATCTCTACTTAATAATGTTGAGTACAATCTTTCTAAATCTGAAAAAGGAAATTTTTTATCAAGTAGTTCAAAACCTATAGGTTCATAAGTTATTTTTCCTTGCAATCTCTGTATGGCAATTTCTAATATTTCTTTATGATCAAATGAAAGTTCTGGCAATTCATCAATATTAAACCATTGCACATCTGCAGCATCGGTAGATGCATATATTTTAAATGCATTTGGTCTTACCAATCCAAAATAAGCAATTGACACAACTCTACCTCTAGGATCTCTTGTTGGTTCACCAAAAGTATATAATTGTTCAAGATAATTAATTTTTATCCCTGTCTCTTCCTGTAATTCTCTTTCAACTGCTTCTTCTAAAGATTCATTATTTAAAACGAAACCTCCAGGAATTGCCCATTTATCTTTAAAAGGCTCATATTTTCTTTTTATAAGTAAAACGGAAATATGTCCATTCTCATATCCAAATACAACAGCATCTACAGTAATTCTGACACTTTGTGTTTCCATATTTATAGTATCAGATATTATCTAAAACGTTTCAACGTCTTTTTTGTAAACCCACTCAATATCAATTTTCCCGATATTTTAGCACGCTCAATAAGTAATTCATCCCAATGATCTGTACCTTCCCATAATACTTTTTTCATTTCACTTAAAGCATCCCGGTTATAACTAGACAATTTTTCCACCAAAGTAGTTACTGCTATATCTAATTCTTCGGCAGTTTCTAATACCTCAGCATATAGTCCTTTGTCTTTTGCAAATTCGGAAGAAAAAAATGTTTCAGCATCTATAGTCATCGTTCCCATTGCTGTTTTTCCTATTTTACGAGAAACTGCTGGTTCTATAACAAAAGGGCCTATTCCAATACTCAACTCACTTAATCTAATTGAAGCATGTTTTGTTGCTAAACAATAATCTGTAGCAGCTGCCAAACCTACACCACCTCCAACAGCTTTTCCTTGTACTCTTCCTATTATTAATTTAGAACATTTACGCATAGTATTTATTACATGTGCAAACCCTGAAAAAAACTGCAAACCAGTTTCCTCATCTTCTATTGAAATAACTTCGTTAAAGCTAGCTCCTGCACAAAACGTTCTATCTCCACCACTTTTTAAAACAATAACCTTAACATCTTCATTCTTTCCTGCTTCATCTATTGTTTCTGCCAATTGTCTTAAAATACCACTAGGCATAGAGTTTCTGTTAGGATGAAAAAACTCTATATATCCCACATTTTTTTCTATGTTTAAAGTAACGTATGCTTGCATATATTTTTGTAAAGTTAAAGGATGAATATACATAAAATAATTAGTAACACTTGTTACATTAGTTTTAATAAAAGTAAAAGATATTTGTATAAACAAAAATGACTTATGAGTATATTTAATTTCCTTTTCGGTAAAAAAAACAATAAAGTTCAAGCCTTTTTATCTAAAGGTGCAATTATTGTTGATGTTCGTAGTAATGGTGAGTACAAGTCTGGTGCTATCCCTAATTCTAAAAATATCCCATTACAAAACATAGTTAGTAAAATTCAAAATATAAAAAATTATAAAAACCTATCATTACATATTGTGCAAACGGTATACGTTCTGGAAGCGCCGCAGCTATTTTAAAGACTCATAATATAGAAGTAGTTAACGGAGGTAGCTGGACAAGCCTTTCTAAAAAGTTATAACTTCAAATCAATAACTCCTTCGCTTTCATTAATTATATTTCCATTATAATTTAGTGTCCACCCTAAAGAATTAGTTAATATATAAAACTTAGAGAGCTCACTTATTAATCTGTTTTTTGCATTTGATTTTAAATCTGATTCTAAAAGTTTGTTATTTAAAGAACTTGTTACAGCTCTCTTAATATCATTATAATCTTTTGCTTCAAACGGATTTAAAAAATCTGATTGCATGTCATAATACTCCAAATCTGGATATATTTTTATTTCTTCTTCAGGAATACTCAAAATGGTTAAGGTTTTATTTTCTTGATCTACCTCAAATTCAATTTTACTTAAATCATAAGCTATTGTGACATCTGCATTAACAACAACCAATGCTTTTTTATCTGATGTAAAATAATCACCAAAAATATCTTTTGATTTTTTATAATTGAAAACCTCACTAAAATGGCCTTCGGTTACAACTAATTTCCCAACGTTATTAATTTGTTTTTGAATAAGTATAGAACTTTCTTGAAGAAGCATTTGTTCCTCCTTTTTTGACTCACAATATTTAAACGTAAACAGAATTACTAATGTAATAATAACACCAAATAGAGTTTTTCGCATATGCTAAAATAAAAAAACATTAGTTTCCCTCGACATATAAGGTCCAAACTAATGCAATACTATTATAATAGCATTACAAAGATACATTAGAAGTAATGCTAAAGTATTATTACAATGTTAAGCAAAACTTTATATTAAATTATTTTTTTTGCTTTCTGTACTGCTTCTAATTTATTGTGCACTTGTAGTTTTTTATAAATATTTTCAATATGTTTTCTAACAGTAGCTGTTGACAAAAAAAGGTTCTCTGCAATTAAATTATAGGTTTACCCATTTAGATCTCGTTTAGTTGAATTTGCTTGAATGTAATGGGCTTTTTCAAGACAAATCGCTCAATCATTTTATCTAGAATGGAAGTTCTATGGTTTCTTCTATTAAATCTAAAAAAATATTCGTCAATATATTTTTGGAGATGTTCTCTATTACAATATGAATGTACGCCTCTAAGCTAATTTTTGAAATTTCGGATATGAATATGTAACATTTTAAAGTTCTTCCCTTGATTAGATAGGGTCTGTTTTAGATTAGGAAAATCTTCTGCTAATGGTTTATAGCCACTCCACCCATCTGCTAATATATTTGCATCAGCCTTTATGTGGGAATTAAATATTGGCTTTAGCGAAGCAGTACTATAATGCTAAATACCTTTAAAACAAGCTCTTACAGACTTTTCTTCACGATATTCAACGGCTATAACTAGTCTTACCTTTTTTTCACTTTTACTACGACCTTGTTCTCCTTTTTGAGGGGTGCCTATTTCAAATTTATCAACGTGTACATCCCTTTCTAAAGGGAATTGGTCACTACTTTGCATAGCTAGTTGTACTTTTTGGCGAAATCCCTATGCCGTTTTTTGGTTTACATTAAAATGTTCTGCAATCCAAATACTATTAGCTCTTTTCTTGCTAATGGTAATTTCATATAGCATTTCAAAGGCTTTATCGGTACCAAATTTTAACTTATGGAAAAGAGTTCCAGAGCTTGTTGACTTGTCAAAGCCACATTTACTGCATCGTTTACTAAAAGGTTGTTTTCCTTTTATATATTTTTCAGAATTACATCGATTACAGCTGTAACCTAATGATCACTTGAGCTCAGCTAAAAAACGATAACAATTTTCTTGAGTTTGGAATTTATCTTTAAATGTCTGTTTATCAAGTTCTTTTAAAATTTTCATTTTATTAGGATTTGTATAGAATTTACAAAACAAAATTCTCATATACAATTATTTGAGATCTAAATGGGTAACTCTAATTTCTAATAACATCTCTATCGTTACTCTTTGAAACCTTAAAAGCGCTTTATTAAAAATTAAATCCCCAATATTTAATTTATCTGATATTTTCCTATATGGATTCTTATCACTCCAAGGAGAACTTATTTCAATCATCAATTTTAAATTTCAATAAATACTTATAATTTCTTATAAAACTAAAATAATATTTAGATAAATAAAACCCAAAATCTTAGCAAGAAAGATTGATACGGCATCCTTTTTAAAAATAAAAACATCTAAATTAGCATCACTACAAAATATAAGTAGATAGCCACATCCATCGCCCTCATTATGACAATTTAAAACGATACAGAAAGCCTGTTCGCCATTTTTCATAGCAACTTGCCACAAACTATAAAACAAAAAAGTCCCTTCTATAAATAGAAAGGACTTTAAATTTTTAAAAGAAAATTATTTCTTAAACCTCAAAAGGCTCAATAGAAACATAAGATTTGTTATCCTTTTTCTTTGTAAACTTTACGACGCCATCAACGTATGCGTGTAAAGTGTGATCTTTAGATGAATATACATTCTCACCTGGGTGATGTGTATTACCTCTTTGTCTTACGATAATGTTTCCAGCAATAGCAGCTTGTCCACCAAAAATCTTTACGCCTAAACGTTTTGATTCTGATTCTCTACCATTCTTAGAACTACCTACTCCTTTTTTATGAGCCATTGTCTTAAGTTTTTATATTGTTAAACTTAGCGGTTAGCAATTAAGCTTTACCACCATCTAATTCGTCTTGCCATTTTTTAAGCTCGTCCCATTTACCATCTGCAGCTAATTGAGCTTGTGCTGGCCATGTATCTGTAACATGGTTTCCGCGAACTCCTGCGATAATTTCTGAAATAGCTTCTGGTTTCGCTTTTGCTAAATCTGAAAATGTTGCGATTCCAGCCTCTTCTAAAGTTGAAGCAATTTTTGGTCCAATACCTTCAATTTTCTTCAAGTCATCAGCTTTTTTAGTTACCTTTTTCGGAGCAGCTTTCTTAGTTTCTGCTTTTTTAGTTGCCTTTGCTGGTGCAGCCTTCTTAGCTCCAGAAGCGGCAATACTTTCAATTACAATTTCAGTCAAAGCTTGACGGTGTCCATTTTTTACACGGTAACCTTTACGTCTCTTCTTCTTAAAAACTATAACTTTATCACCTTTAAGGTGTTTTAAGACTTTTGCTCCTACTTGAGCTCCGTCTATAGCCGGGGCGCCTACAGTTATATTGTCACCATCTGCTACAAGAAGTACGTTATCGAAAGAAACTTTCTTACCTTCTTCTGTTTGTAAACGGTTAACAAAAACTTTTTGGTCTTTTTCAACTTTGAATTGATGCCCTGCTATCTCTACAATTGCGTACATAGCGTAACGTTTTTATTTATTAATTTGATTTAAAAAATTGTTTTCTTTCTCTGAAAACGGATGCAAATATACTTCTAATTAATTAAACTACAAACGTTTTACTTATTTTGAAGACTATCTTTTTGACTAAAAACAAATTAACACAAAAAACTAGTAGGTTTTTTAAACTATAACTTGTTATATCTATAAAAACTTATAGCTATGAAAATCTTCAAAAAGCAATTAAAAGCAAACCTTAAGAAACTCAATAAACTTATTAAAAACTTAACCATTGGAGCGTCTTACGCTTTAAAACATTAGATTAATAACAACCTACTTATGTTTGAATAATATTTTTGGTTCTTTAAAAAGAATTGCATAACTATTAATACCGAAACTACTGTTATTGCTAGCCCAATAACAACAAATACGAAGATTATCATACCAACAGTTAACATATTATTCCAGTTTATAGTTTCCAATAAAGCCGGCAAGAAATCACTATTAACTTCGATTATATACAATAGTGACCCGTCCTGAATAAAGGTGAACTGCCTAATAAATTTAGGACAAAATTTTTATTTTTAATATTTAAATATTCTTGTTCTATTTCTAAAGGAATTTTATACCATAAAGCAATTACATACTTTTTTATCAATACACTTTTCAAACCTAATTTCTTCATTAAAAACGATATGTAAGAACGACAATAATAAATGTTTTCCCTTTCGAGAGATTTCTGGATACGTCGACTACAATAAATATGATTACTCTGTTTAAAAATAGCGGTAATTCTATTTTTTAAATGTTTTAAACTCTCCTTTTCTCTACTTATATCTTTTGTTTTTAGCCAATTATAAAACGCACTATTACTTACTTTCATGCATTTTCTCATCCTCCCAACAGGAAAATAATCTTTATTTGATAAAATAAATTCATATCTCACTTGTCGCTCACGGAGAAGATGCTTAACGCCTTTTTTAATATATCACGCTCCAACTTTACGTTTCTGGTCTTCTGATAATACGGATGTAGTAGTGAAATTACCAGAGTTTTCTTCATCAAACTTACGCTACTTACGAATCATACTACCATTGAAATTGTATTCACTACTAACTGAATTTACACTTTGACCTGATTGTAATAACTCTACAATCATTAACTTAAATTCATCTTCATACTTTTTTGCCATAATTTAAATCTAAGATTATAGACTGTATTTTTTTGTCCTGTTAAAGGTAGACATTCCAGGTGAGAATATCTACGCCGTTGGAGATTGCACATATCATTTCAACCTTCACTATAAACGCTATATTAGATTAGAGTCTGTACAAAATGCACTAGACCAAGCTAAAGTAGCTTCTGCATACATTTCGGAAAAAGAAACGACTTGCAATACCATACCCTGGTTTTGGTCAGATCAATATGATGTAAAACTACAAATGGTTGATTTATCTACAGGTTATAAAGAAGTTTCAGTTAGACACGAAAACGACAAAAGCAAATTATCCTTTTGGTATTTTAAAGATGAAGAATTATTAGCTGTTGATACTATTAATAATACGAAAGCCTACGTTTTTGGAACCAAATTTATAAAAATTGATAAAGTAAAACTTGTTGATGCTTCGCTTGTTTTGAAGACTATTGCGTCTTAACATAGAAACCATATATTATAGAATAATAAAATCTACATTCTGAAATTAATTCGGAATACCGATTTTATGTAAATTATGTTCTTGAATGAAGTCCTTAAATAAACGCTGTACTCAATAACTTAACGAAACAAATCTAAAATTAAATAGATTTGTAATATGAGTAAAAAACATAGATGGATTTCTCTTGGTGAAAGAATCAAAATTGAGACACTTTTAAACGAAGATAAAGCTCTATTCAATAACTTAACGCAACAAATCAAAATTATAGATTTGTAAAATGAGTAAAATAAAACATCGAAAATTATCTCTTAAAGAAAGAATCATCATAGAGACTTTATTAAAGGAAAATAAGACTCAATCTCACA
>CALKXS010000098.1 GCA_938003745.1 uncultured Algibacter sp. | reverse complement strand
ACAGGTTGGTTAAGCGGACTACTATCTTCGTTTTGAAGTTGTTCAAAATTGATTTCTTCTGGAGTTGCGGTAAGGGCATCTTGTACCTCTTGAGCGATTTTGTCTTGCATAGGCTTAGTTCAATTTTGCAATAAAATTGATGATGTTGTTTTCGAGGATTTTGAATTTTTCTACAAAAGGTTTGTAGAATTGTGGGATGGAAAGAATCTCATCGCACTTGTGATAGTTGTAAAGAATGGCACGTTTAGATTGGTTAAAACTCTCGCCAATCTTGGCATAACTAGAATCTGTATATTTCTTGAGTAAATAATAACAGGACATACGCGCTTCACGATACTCTTGAACGCTGCTGGTGTAGAAGTTTTCTTCTTTTAAATCAAAGACTTCAATGCTCTGAGAAATAATAAAAACGAGAAGAAGTTTTACTTTCTCTTTGTCTTGTGTGGTAAGCTCTGTATTACTGGTTAGACTATCAATAACCTCAATGGTTTTTTGAAGTCCAAATTTCCCAATTAAGGAATCTATACTTTGCTGTAAATCGTGATAATCGTGTGCTGTCTTTTTCATTGGGCTAATGCCGAATTGTTTGACAGGCAAACTACTAAAAGTTGTTTTTTAATTTATTTACAAAAAGTTTATAGAAGATTTACTTTAGTTTTCACTTGAGTAGGTGCGAATGTTTTTTAACTTGTAGGGTTTAAAAGAAGTTTATGAGAATCAAGAATATACAGGTTAGATTTTTTAGATTATTAGCAGATACGTCTATTAATTTAGAAGATGATATTACATTAATTGTTGGAAGAAATAATACAGGAAAGACATCACTTCTTGAAGTAATTAAAATGCTTACATCCAACGACGATTCTTTATCTTTTGAAGACTTTTCTCAATCCTCATATTCTCTATTTAAAGAATTGAATATAGAGTTTGAAAAGACTCTCGTTCCTGAGATAACGGATGAGAACAAAGAGACTATTGAAATAGATATTCAGAAACGTTTTCCTAAGATTCAACTTCAAATTGAATTTCACTACGATAAATTAAAAGACTCATTAACAGAGTTAAGTGAGTTTATCACAGATTTAGACGAGGAGAGAAATGATGCTTGTGTTTTGTTATCCTATGAACCTATAAATACGTTAGGGTTATTAAAAATGTTCAATAACAGAGAAGATAAAAAGATCACTTTGATTCCATATTTCAAAGAAAATTTAAATACTTTTTATAGGTTACGCTGTTATGCTAAAGATGTTAAGTCCGACTACCAGCGTGAAATTGAATTAGGTTTCAAAGAAAAGATAAAAAAGATAGTTTCTTTTGAAGATATCAAAGCTTTGAGAATCTTAGATGATAAAAAGAATGATAAGAACAAAACACTCGCACTAGGTTTTTCTAAATATTATAATGAGCGCGATAAAACAGATGCCAATGTTAAGGCTGTTGAAGATAAGCTTAAAGAAGTATCTATTGACCTTAAAGAGAAATATGATGTTGTTTTAAAAAAGATTCTAGTCGATCTTGGAAAATTTGGAGCAAAGACTCCTATCGTGATACCTCCAATTACTATAGATTCAGAATTTGATTCCGAGGCAGTTATAAGAAATAATATCAAATATTATTACAAGCAAGAGGAAATTAATCTACCGGAAAGTTATAATGGATTAGGCTATAGTAATCTTATTTATATGGTATTAGAGCTTGCTAGTTTTATCCAGCGTTTCCGAAATGCAAAAGAAGATAAAGTTTCAGAATTCCTTACTGTACTTATTGAAGAACCTGAAGCGCATATGCATCCGCAGATGCAACAAGTGTTTATTAGCCAGATCAAAGGTATTCTTGAAGAAGCTAAGAAAGACAATATACACGTCCAATTGTTAATTACATCGCACTCTTCACATATTCTATCTGAAGCGGGAATTGATTCTGACAAAGGTTTTAAAAGAATTCGATACTTTAATAGAATTGATAGCGGTATTGAGGTACAAGACTTTAATACTCTTGAAATTTCAAATGAAAAACAAACCGCAAGATTTTTAAAACAGTATTTGACCCTACACAAATCTGACTTGTTTTTTTCAGACAAAGTAATTATCGTTGAAGGCACTACAGAACGTATGCTAATGCCCCAACTCATCTTCAAATCGGCTCCTGGACTTTCCACTCAGTATGTGTCAATTCTTGAAGTAGGCGGTGCATATACGCATAAATTTAAGGAAATATTAGAGTTTTTAAAGCTAAAAACACTGGTTGTGACAGATATAGATTCTGTAGATTCTGTAAATGGAGAACGATGTGAAGTCAATGGTGGTATAGATGGAGAATTAACATCTAATCACACACTGAAGGATTGGATTCCCAAAAAGTCTAAAATCACAGAACTTATCGCTTGTGAGGAAAAGAATAAAATTGAAAATAATATTGTTAGAGTAGCATATCAAACAACTGAAAACGGTATTGTAGGTAGAAGCTTTGAGGAAGCTTTTATTAACACGAATCTGGATCTTTTAAAATCAAATTACACCGACGATAAAGGCGAGGAGAAAAATGTGAAAAACCTTTTTAGTTTCGCAAAGGTTAAGACTCTTGAGACTTTAAATTCTGAAACTCCATTTGAACTAGCACCTACAAGTTCAAGCGCAAAAACTAATTTTGCATTTGATGTAATGTCCTTCCCTGAAGATGATATTTCAAATTGGCAAGTCCCAGTATATATAGATGAAGGTTTGAAATGGTTAGAAAAACCTATCGATAAAAATATTACTAAAGAAATCGTTGATGCAACTGGAGAAGAAGAATAAATGGAAGCTATTGATCAAATAAAAGAGAAGATTACCACGCAGAAAAGTTTTGTATTGGAAGCTGGTGCAGGTGCAGGAAAAACTTATGCACTAATTCAAACTATTAACCATCTCATTGACACTAAGGGTAAAGACCTATCTCTTAATAATCAAAAAATTGTCTGCATTACTTACACTAATGTAGCCAAAAATGAAATTATAGATCGCCTTGAGAATAATCCTTTAGTATTAGTTTCTACAATTCACGAGTTTCTGTGGGATAGTATAAGACTATTTAACAAGCAGTTAATTATAGAATTTGATGCTATCAATACCATTAAACACGAAGAAAAGCCAGACAAACATATCCTTGGATTAGCTGACCGTATAAAATCTGTTGAGTATTCGGATAGAGCTTTTAGTGATTTTGAAAATGGAACCGTAGGACACGATGACTTAATTCTTTTGTCTCAAAGAATGTTTGAGAATTATGAGTTATTAACATCAATAATTACATCGAAATATCCATATCTTTTTGTTGATGAATATCAAGATACTGCCCCAGAAATTATTAGTGCATTCCTAGACTTTCTACTTCCAAGAAATGAAAAGAATATTCTACTAGGATTTTACGGCGATTCACATCAAAAAATCTATAATTCAGGAATAGGTTCATTGAAAAGTTATGTTGATGCAAAACGGATTGAAAATATTGACAAAATTGAAAATTACCGCAGTTGTCAAGAGGTTATTGACTTACTTAACAATGTTAGAACAAACATAAAACAGGAAATACCAAAGGGTGCTGAAAAGGAAAAAGGTAGTGTAGAGTTTATAAATAGTGAAAATTATCCTGACAAAATTAAGGGTCAAAAGGTAAAAGAATATGAAGATTCATTGATGCCACAAAAAAGTAAAAACTATGATTACGTTATAAAGGAGTTAGAGTCAAAAGGCTGGGAATTCGGAGCAGGAAGCGAAGATAAAATTCTAATTATAGCAAATAGCCGTGTTGCTCGAAGAGGTGGTTTTGGAAAACTTTACGGGATTTATAATCGTAGATTTCCTCTTGGTGCTGCAGATGCTCTAATTAAACGAGAGCATCCTTTAACAGCCCTTTTTGTTGGGTCTATGGATAAAAAAACATCTATAGAGAGGAAGACTGGAATAGAACATTTAGTAAATCATTATGATAATGGTTCGTATAATGAAATATCTAGTTTTTTAAAACGTAATGGCTCTCAATCAATCAATTTAAAAAAGCATTCCGATAAGAAGGTTATTAACGAAAAAATTGAAGGATTGATAACTACAAGAAATACAAAATCAACTAAAGATGTTTTAGATTATGCACTAGAAAACAAGCTTATTGTTCTTTCGAAAGGTATGTATAGATTACAAGAAAAGGTTAATAAAAATACAGATGGACTATCTGATGATGAAAAGGCTAAAATAGAAAAAGAGAAAATCTTTTACGATTCTGTAATGGCATTACCCTATAAAGAGATTATAGCCCTTTTTGAATACACACAAAATCAAAATGTTTTTTCCACCAAACACGGTACTAAAGGAGAGGAATACCGTAATGTTCTAGTTGTTATTGATGATACTAGTTGGAAATCCCAATATAAATTTGAAGGTTATTTTGACGATAGTGATACATCTGATGGTCGTAAAGAAAGGACAAAAAATCTTTTTTATGTATCATGTTCACGAGCAAAAGAAAATCTTGTAGTTCTCGCGCTATCTAAAATGGAAGCTCCTGCAATGACAACCATAAAAAAATGGTTTGGAGCAAATAATGTAAGCATTTTTAAATAAATTCTCTATCGTCCAAAGTTTACAATCCACTTAAATAAAGCCTAATATATTTGAACCATTATTAATATTAAAACTCAAAATTATGGCAAAGTCAAACACACCACCAAACGGACCAAGTAAAACAGGAAACAAATCAGGAGGCGGAAGAGGTAACAATCAACCGAGAACAAGTTCAAGTAAAACTGCAAACTCTGGTTCTAAAGTAAAGAAGTAATGCAAAACTGATGGTCGCAATGACTAACACATTGCGACCATATTGTTACTATGACGGAAGAAGATTTTAAAATAGATAGATTTCACGAAACCTGGGAAAGTGGCGTTCCCTATTGGTTCATTGGAGCTTGCTTACTCAATTATAATTTCAAGTCCTTTAGGCGCTTTTTGATTTATATTTCTCATTATAGCTCTGTTATAGATTTAAGGGAAACTCCTTCTCAAGACATTAAAAACGAAGAAATAATAGCTGGATTTCAGCCACTATTCACAGAACGTATTCCTAAAAAGGTGCTATACCAAATAACTAGACTCAAATCAAAAACTACTTTTAATGAACAATTTAAAACCTATTTTGTAGCAAATAATCTAATAGGGAGAAAAAGTTTCACGATGCTGGAAGCTTATAAGATTTTAGAGTTTTGGCAAGGTGAAGGTAAATGGGGAAGAATGCAGGCAGCGAAAAAAGATATGTTAGCTGATATTATTCACAATGGAAATTATGAGCGAACTGCTGAAGAATTTAGAGGAGCTTTGGGTAAAGAAGGTTACAGACCAAACCTTATATCTCCCAAAAAAATCAAACAACTCATTGAACATATTGACCTTACAGAAGAAAACCAGATTGAAGAACTTATGGGTTATAAAGAACTTCAAACTGGCTTATTATGGATGTTTGGAATAGTAATGATTTGCCATTTTTTCACTCAAAATGAGGGCGTTTTTAATACAAATAGTAAATCGAATAAAGCTATATCCGCTCCACCTCATACCGATACCTAAAAACACTAGTCCGTACCACACGATATTTTCCAATCACGGTATTCCAACCCAACTGCGTTTTTACACCCAAATCTCGAAATGTCGAACCAGCAATATTTCGGACACGTCCCATTCTTACTAACTCCTCTAAAATAGCCTCGTCATTAGCAGGTTTTGCAGCTTCCTTTTTAGGTGCTACTTTTTCAAGTTCTGGTTGTTCTTCTAGTGCATCTTCAATCTCATTGAACTCTAGTTTATCGGCATATTCTTCATCTATGTCTTCAAGGATTTCTAAATCCAGTTCCTCAAGCTGTTCGTATAAACTCCCTTTTTCACAATCTGAAACCGTTTCAAGTAGCTTATGCATTCTATCAAAAATTTCTATTTTTTCTTGAATAGGTTGCAATAGTAATTTCTTATCCAACTTGTTATTCTTCAGGAAAACCTGATGTTCTATTTTCTTCATAATCTTATGTTGTTATTGGGATGAGTTCCTGTTTATCTGCAATAGCATTTTCTAAAACATTAGATAGCGCTGCTGTCGCCAGAGAGGTCACGATGATAATACCTGTTGTTTTTAAAAGTTCAGCACCTTTGGGTATTTGTAGTTTAAACTCCTTTGTTGGGTCATTCTTACCTAAATTATAATAGATGAGCGCTTCGGCAAAACCTATGGCGAGTCCAGCGCCTGTGATGATTAATACTTTTTTATTCATAGTTATTTGGTGGCTTTTTCTTCCATTTTATCATACTTCGCTTTGATGTCTTTTTCCCCAGCTTCGGCACGTACAAAGTTGATTCCGTAGGTATTCATAATACCTCTGTGCGCTCGCAACAGAATCTTTTCGGCTTCCTTTTGCATCTTCACATTATCCTTATGCACTGGCGGAATCAAATTAGCTATCGCGATAAAATGATTCTTGATTTTGGTGTGGCGCATTGGCTTAGGCTTCTTAGGCTCATTCTTGCGCTTTTCTTCATTAAAGCGTTTGATTTTTAACCGACACGCCTTGATGTCTTTACTCAAACTATCCAGTTCTTTCTTGACGGTTTTAGTAGGTTCTTTGTCCTTTTTTGGAGCATCCTTTTTAGAATCAGATAATTCTTTTTTAGACGTCTCTTTAGATTCCTTCTTTTCCGCTTTCTCAGCTTTTATGGCGTTAGGTGCGAGACGTTCCACTAACAGAAAAACCTTTTCAATGTTCTCCTTGGCAATCTCTTCAAAAGCCTTTTTATCATTGGTTTCTTTGTAGTCATCCAGTATGTCCTGCACAGCAGTTTGTAATGCTTCAGGTTGCACATTGCTCATATCGAGCGCTTGTAATTGTTGTATGGTCATCGTTTATTTTTAAGCTGCGATTAGTAATTCTAGTTCCAGTAAGTCTAACGCTCTGGCACGTTCTTTTTCTTGAAGGCGTATGATTTCTTTAGCATCGCTACGTTTATCTTTCTGTTGCATTTTAGGATGCAGCATCTCATATAAAAGCGCATCTGCTTCTTGGGCTTTCGCATCAGACTTGCTAAAATCTTCAGAAGTTGATTTTATAACTTCCCAAGCCTTAACAGGATTAAGTTTGCTACCTGTGAGATCTACAATTTCATCTTGGTTTTTGATCTTCAACGCCTTGAGCGCTTCCTTGGTTATATTCTTAGTTTTATACATTTTCTATAATTTATGATCTATGGCATATTGTTGATGGTACAGTAGTTCCAGCGACCAGATAAAATCATTGGCTTCCTCTTGGTCTGCATAATGAATAGAACACAATTGTGACGTTCCATCGGTTTTAAAACACTCGTAACGATAACATTGTACAGGATTATCTTCGTTTGTAATATCAATGGTTGTCCAGCGCAGGATTAAAGTATTTTTACGCTTTCGCGAAAGCATAATCTGAAAATCGGTACATCGCTCTTTACAAGCTTTATTGATCTCAATCGCTCTGTCCATTATCTTGTGAATGACACTTTGCCTCAAGGTTTTCTTATCCATTTGGCTGCAACTGGGTTTTATAATTAGTAATGATTTGTGAGACTTCTTTAACAGCAGAATCCATCGAATAACTTTGTTCAAATACAAAGCCTTTTGGGTTGATCGCTTTTGCGAAAGCGGTACCCATACTAGCCGAAATAGTTCCCAAACCAGAAGGAATCGTGAGACCGAAATAGTTGCTCATCGCCACCAACGATTTAAAACCACGAAACCTGAAATAACGCGGATCACTACTCATTAAAAGTAACTGATTTTTATCCAGTTTATCCTGAAAACGTTTCACACGCACGCAACCCATCGTGACCTGATTATTGAAAGATGTACCGAGCATCACATTCACTTCCACCGAAACGCCACGCAGTTCCATAAACTCCACAAGCTCTGCACAAGCGAGACCTACGTAAAGCAAATCGTTGCCCTTTACGTGCGCATTTGCACCAGCCATAATATAAAGTTGAAGTGATGGGTACGACATTTGTTTGTCCTTGAAATAGGCAAACACACTCTTTACCGAAGTCAACACTTTCTTGTTACCCAACTCAATATTCATCTGACTAACAGAGGTGTTAAGTGGCGACGTAGTATTGATAGGAAACTGTTGATACATTCCCATTGCAGCACGCTCAAAAGAGAACACGCCAAGACCACGATCGTTATAAGCCATCTTAGGTTTAGGCATCACAGAATCGTTGAGATACTGCAAATAATGTGTGAGTTTTTTCTTGATTTTTGGCTGAATCTTAGCAACCAGAGGCATTCCTAAAAAGGTACAATGTTCGTTGAGCTCTTTTACATTTTTAGGGGTTGGCGTTCCGTACCAATCCGTTCCGCTTTGTATTTGGCTATCAGTACTTTCTTCAATAAAATCCCAGCGTGACTGGTTTGCAGACGATAGATTTTTAGTTTCATCATCTATAAAAGCGTTGAAAGCAAAGACACTATCAAATAAAAGATAGTTGTATTTGCCATCAGGACTTTTATGGGTATGTTGTTTTGGTGCGCTCACGTATGCTCATAAAAGTAAATTTTGAGGTGGTGTGAGTTGCGTAACAGAATGGTACTATGGAACTTTTTACTACATTTTAGTACTCAAATAATGAGATATATCCTTCTAATTTTTATCTTTAGAAATTGCTAACTAATAGTGACAACGATGAACCGAATTAAAGCCGTTTTAGAACAAAAAGGAATTAAACAAAAGTGGTTAGCAAAAGAGCTGGGCAAAAGCTATAATATGGTCAATGCCTATGCGCAAAACAGACAACAACCTAGACTGGAGATTTTAAACGAAATCGCCACCATACTAGATGTTGATGTAAGAGAACTAATTGAGCCAACTAAGAAATAACTATGAATAAACAACAACTTGCCGCTAAGATTTGGGAAAGTGCCAACCAAATGCGATCTAAAATCGAGGCAAATGAATACAAAGATTACATATTAGGTTTTATATTTTATAAATACCTGTCTGAAAAACAATTACAGTTTGCCCGTAAAAACGATTTCACAGATGAAAATATAAAAGCACTAAGTGAGGACGATACAGAGACCGTTGATTTTATTAAGAAGAGCATTGGCTATTTTCTGTCTTATAATAATCTATTTCATACTTGGATAGAAGAAGGTGCAGATTTTAGTGAGGACAACGTAATTACGGCATTATCCGCCTTTAACAGATCCATCAGTCCAAAGCACAAAAAATTATTTGACGGTATTTTTAATACGCTGGAAACTGGTTTGAGCAAACTGGGCGAGACCGCAGCAAAACGTACTAAAGCCATCCGAGACTTGCTTTATTTGATCAAGGATATCCCTATGGATGGCAAGCAAGATTATGATGTGCTCGGTTTTATCTATGAGTATTTAATAGAAAAATTTGCTGCAAACGCAGGTAAGAAAGCTGGAGAGTTTTATACGCCTCACGAGGTTTCTGTCTTGATGTCTGAGATTGTTTCAGACCATTTAAAAGACCGCAAAGAAATACAGATTTATGATTCCTGTAGTGGTTCGGGATCGTTGCTTATCAACATAGGTAACAGTATTGCAAAGTATATGGATGATAAGGATAACATCAAATACTTTGCGCAGGAACTTAAAAAGAACACCTATAACCTTACCAGAATGAACTTGGTAATGCGTGGCTTAAAGCCTGATAATATTGAGACACGCAACGGAGACACCTTGGAAGACGACTGGCCATACTTTGATGAGAATGATCCCGTACACACGTACAACACGCTCTATGTAGATGCGGTAGTATCTAATCCACCCTATTCTCAAAAATGGTCGTCTGCAAATAAAGAGTCCGATCCTCGTTACTCTCGTTTTGGGCTGGCTCCTAAAACCAAAGCAGATTTTGCCTTTCTATTACACGATTTATACCATTTAAAACCAGATGGTATTATGAATATCGTACTACCTCACGGTGTATTATTCCGTGGTGGTGAAGAAGGCAACATACGCAGGCATCTTATTGAAGAAAACCACATAGATGCCATTATTGGATTGCCTGCTGGTGTGTTTTTTGGTACCGGTATTCCTACTATCATTATAGTCTTAAAACAAAAACGAACAAACACCGATGTGCTTATCGTAGATGCCTCAAAAGGATTTATAAAAGAAGGTAAAAACAATAAACTACGTGCTAGTGATATAAGGCGTATTGCAGATGTGATTCGTGACCGAAAGGACACACCTAAATTTTCTAAAAAAGTAACGCGCGACACCATAAGATTAAACGACTATAACCTAAACATACCACGTTATGTAGATTCATCGCCAGCAGCAGAAAGTTGGGATATCTACGCCTCAATGTTTGGCGGTATTCCTGTAAAAGAAATTGATGCTTTGCAAGAGTATTGGGATGCATTACCAGATTTACGTACCTCACTTTTTGAGAAAAACACAGATGTAAATGCGCACTTAAAAGTAAACGATATTAAGGAAAGTCTGCAAGCACATAAAAGCGTACAAACTTTTACAGCTGGTTTTAACACCGCATTTAAGAGTTTTGAACCGTATTTGAATGAAAGACTACTCAGCAATCCTACCCAAATAAGTATCTCTAAAGAGCAAATCACTTTAAGCAACGACATCTTTCTAAGACTAGACACTATTGCTTTAATAGATGAATATGAAGCTTATCAATTACTGGATGATAAATGGCAAATCATAAAAGTAGATCTCGAGATTATACAGACCGAAGGTATCGAAGCTACGCGCATCGTAGACCCAAATATGGTCATTAAGAAAAAGAACGGTAAAGATACTGAGGTACAAGACGGCTGGAAAGGACGCATTATGCCTTTTGACTTGGTACAACAACTGTATTTAAGTGAAGAGCTTGCGGCATTGCAAGAGAAAGAGAACCAACTAGTCCAAATCGCTGCAAGTATAGAAAGCATATTTGAAGAACTTACGGAAGACGACAAAGAAGAAGAAACCGTAAACGAGGCAAAAACAGGCTTTATAAATGCAGCCGTCATACGCGAGGCAAAACAACTGCGCGCTGCACTTAAAAAAGACAGTAAGCAGGTATTAGAACCTTATGAAAAAACGATAATCAAAGTTGATGACTTGCTGGCCGAAGAAAAGAAACTAAAGAAACAAGTCAAGGAGGATGCTTTAGCATTACACTTAAAGACCAAAAACACCATTGAAGCCCTAACAGAGCAGCAAATTACAGAGCTGTTACAACATAAATGGATTAAACCAGTAGTACAATTACTTAACAATTTGCCTGATAATGTAATAGATACGCTTTCGCGAAAGCTACAACACCTAGCAGATAAGTATGCCACTACATACGCTGCGGTTGCCAAAGACATCAAACAAGCCGAAAACGCACTTGCCGACTTACTAGATAATCTTACAGGTAACGAGCACGATATGAAGGCAATGAACGAGTTTAAAAACTTACTAAAAACCGAAAAATAATATGGAAGAAATTAAAAACGTTCCTGAAATTCGGTTTGGTGGATATTCAGATGATTGGGAAATTAGTGACTTAAAAAGCCAATCAACTTATTCTAATGGCGGCAGCTATGAGCAATTTGTGAAGAATACGGGAAAATACGAACTAATAACCCTAAAGTCTGTAAACGTTAAAGGTAATTTAGTCTGCTCAGGTAAGTTTATCGATATTGAAGTTGATACACTAAATAAAGGCACTCTTGTGATGATTTTGAGTGAACAATCTCCAGGTCTATTAGGTGTAACAGCAATAATACCAGAAGAAAACAAATATGTTTTAAACCAACGTGTTGCCGAAATAAGACCAAACGATGATGTGAACAGCTTTTTTCTATCAATGGTTATCAATAGAGATCAAAGTTATTTTGGCGAAAGAGGTGCTGGTACTAAAGTTCAAAACATTTCAAAACCTAATGTCGAAAACTTCTCATTTTTTAAGCCTAAAGAAACAGAACAAAATGATATCAGTAATCTCTTCCAAAACCTAGACAACTCCATAAAAAACCACAACACCCAACTCAAAAAACTAACCAACCTTAAAAAAGCAATGCTCATCAAGATGTTTCCGCAAGAAGGCGCAAGCGTTCCAGAGATACGTTTCAAAGGGTTTGATGGGGAATGGAATGAGTCATCATTAGATGAAGAAATTATGTTTTTTACTGGATTAACATATTCACCATCAGATGTAAATAGTAAAGCAAACACATTGGTCTTACGCTCATCTAATGTAAAAAATGATGAGATTATAGATGCCGATAATGTTTATGTAGATGAAAGTGTCATAAACTGCACCTATGTAGAACAGGGCGATATTATTGTGGTAGTTAGAAATGGTTCAAGACGTCTGATAGGCAAGCACGCACAAGTAAAAAAGGATATGCCAAATACGGTAATTGGTGCTTTTATGACTGGTATCCGTGCGGAAGTTCCATCTTTTTTAAATGCGTTATTAAGTACTCAATTATTTCAAAAACAAATAGAAGAAAATCTAGGAGCAACTATTAATCAAATAACTACAGGCGTTTTTAAAAAAATGATGTTCAAGTTTCCTAAAACTAATGAGCAAGAACAAATAGGTAGTTATTTTCAAAATTTAGATACACTTATTTCAAACCATAAAGAGCAACTCAAAAAACTCAATCAAATCAAAAAAGCCTGTTTGAGTAAATTATTTGTATCTCAAGATTAATCCCACCAGTATATGACCACCATATTTCATAAAGAAAAAGATTTTGAAGCTGCTTTAATTGAGGCGCTATCGCATAAGGGTTGGGAAAGTGAAGTGATAAAAAATCCAACAGAAAAAGACTTGCTGGATAATTGGGCAAGCATCCTTTTTGAGAACAACCGCGATATTGATAGGTTGAACGACCACCCATTAACCAGTGGCGAGATGCAACAAATACTGGAGCAAATTAATGAGTTGCGCACACCATTACGATTAAACGGTTTTATAAATGGTAAAACAGTAACCATCACACGCGATAATCAAAAGGACTCCTTACATTTTGGTAAAGAAGTAAGTTTAAAAATCTATGACCGTCACGAGATCGCAGCAGGACAAAGCAGGTATCAAATCGTACAACAACCCAGATTTGATAAAAAGAAAGACATTCTGGGCGACCATCGTGGCGATGTAATGCTACTCATTAATGGGATGCCACTCATACATATAGAGCTTAAACGCAGTAATATACCCGTAAGTCAAGCCTATAATCAAATAGAAAAATATGCTAAGGCTGGTAAATTTTCTGGACTGTTTTCACTGGTGCAAGTATTTGTAGCTATGGAGCCCGCGCAAACTAAATATTTTGCAAATCCTGGTCCAGACGGCAAATTTAATAAAGACTTTTATTTCACTTGGGCAGACTTTAATAACGAGCCTATAAATAATTGGAGTGATATCGCAACCTCTTTACTCTCTATACCAATGGCTCACCAGCTTATAGGATTTTATACCGTACCAGATAGTAGCGATGGCGTACTTAAAGTAATGCGTAGTTATCAGTATTATGCAGCAAATGCCATAAGCGATAAAGTGGCAAAGACCGACTGGAAAAGTAAACAAGCACTTGGTGGTTATGTGTGGCACACCACAGGCTCTGGTAAAACAATGACCAGTTTTAAGAGCGCACAGCTCATCGCCAGCTCAAAAGATGCAGATAAAGTTATTTTCTTAATGGATCGTATAGAGTTAGGTACGCAATCCTTAAAAGAATACCGTGCTTTTTCTGATGATGATGAAGACGTACAAGCGACTGAAAATACAGGTGTATTGATTACCAAACTAAAAAGTAGTGATCCTGCTAATACGCTTATCGTAACCTCTATCCAAAAGATGAGCTTGATTAATGAAGAAGAAGGCGCAAATGGAGCAGATATTAAAATAATGAACAGCAAGCGTATCGTTTTTATTATAGATGAAGCGCATCGTAGCACCTTTGGCGATATGTTGATTATGATAAAGGAAACATTTCCTTGGGCTATTTTCTTTGGGTTTACAGGCACACCTATTGAGAAAGAGAACCAAAAGAAAATGAATACCACGAGTACCGTTTTTGGTAACGAGTTGCACCGTTACACGATTAGAGACGGTATTAGTGACAAAAATGTTTTGGGCTTTGACCCTTACAAAGTCTTGACATATAAAGATAAAGATTTGCGTACTGCGGTAGCGTTAGAAAAAGCAAAAGCACAAACCGTAGAAGAAGCACTTGCAGAACCTAAAAAGAAGAAAATCTTCCTAAAGTATATGAATGATGTGGAGATGGCAGGCGCTTATGATGCTTCAGGTAAATACATTACAGGTATAGAAGATCACATTACAGAGTCGCAATACGATAGATCACAGCACTATAATTTAGTTATAGAAGATATTTTGGACAACTGGTTAGTGTTGAGCCAGAACAGTAAGTTTCACGCGATATTTGCTACAAGTAGTATTCCGATGGCAATTACCTATTATCGTGCTTTAAAAGCGGCTGCGCCACATTTAAAAATCACAGCATTGTTTGATCCTACTATAGATAATGACGGTGGATCTGAATATAAAGAAGAGGCGCTCGTAGAAATTATCGAAGACTACAACGAGCGTTATGCCCAGGACTTTAAATTGCCCACCTTTGGTAAAATGAAAAAGGACATTGCTTCGAGAATGTCTCATAAACAACCTTATCAACGTATAGAAACAGCGCCCGAAAAACAGTTGGACATAATGATTGTGGTAGATCAAATGCTAACAGGTTTTGATAGCAAATGGGTAAACACGCTATATATGGATAAGCGTATGCAGTATGAAAATATTATACAAGCCTTCTCACGCACAAACCGTCTTTTTGGACCAGATAAGCCACACGGTACCATCCGTTATTACCGCAGACCACATACGATGCACCGTAATATTAATTCGGCAATTAAATTGTATTCTGGAGATAAGGCAATTGGGCTATTTGTGCAGCACTTAGATTTTAATCTTAGTGTAATGAATGCTACCTATTCTGAAATAGAAGAGCTATTTGAAAGCGCAGGTGTTTCCAACTTTGAAAAGCTACCAGATGATTTATCGGAACGCGGTCGTTTTGCTAAGCTGTTTAATGAGTTTAATACTTTTATGGAAGCTGCAAGAGTACAGGGCTTTACCTGGAATACATTAGAATATATTTTTGGGAAAGGCAAAGACAGGAAAGTGATTCAACTTGCAATGGACGAAGACACCTACTTGATTCTTGTACTAAGATACAAGGAACTTTTAGGCATAGGTGGCGGTGGTGATTTTAGTTCGCCTTATGAAATCAATGGACATCTTACAGAAATAGACACCGGTAAGATCGATGCAGATTATATGAACTCACGTTTTGAGAAGTACCTCAAAAAACTGCAAAGTAAAGACGTTAGTAAAGAAGAGCTTCAGCAAACTCTAAATGAATTACATAAATCCTTTGCAAGCTTAACACAGGAGCAACAGAAGTACGCTAACTTGTTTTTGCACGATGTACAACGCGGTAATGCACAATTAGAAGCAGGTAAAACACTTAAAGACTACATAACCATCTACCAGTATAATGCAAAGAACGATCAGATTAAAAAAGTGGCTACCGTTTTAGGATTAGACGAAACACGCTTACGCGAAATGATGGACTCTGGACGCACCGAGAAAAATATAGATGAGTACGGACGTTTTTCTGACTTAAAAGAAACCGTAGATAAAGATAAAGCAAAAGTTCACTTTGAAGAGACTGAAGGTACTGCTATACCAGCGTTTAAGGTAAACATTAAGGTAGATAGTCTATTACAGAAGTTTATTCTGGAAGGAGGATTTGAGATTTAAAATCCTTTGGCTTAATAATCAATAAAGTATTAAGAACGAATGACAGGCAAACTAACTGAAAACAAAACTATAGAGCTATTAATGCCATATTTAGAAAACCAAGGATACGTGATTGAAAGTTACTGCTTGGGGCAAACTAGAGGATATGACATTGTTGCAAATAAAGGAAATGATAAACTACTTATTGAGGTTAAGGGAGCCAAAGCCCACAAAGATTCCCCAACTAAAAGAAGAGATTTTTTCAACTCAGGACAAATCAAAACTCATTTAGGAAAAGCTATTATTAAATGCTTAGAAACAAAAGTGTCTTATCCTGATGCAATTATAGCAATCGCCCATCCAGAAGACGAACAGATAAGAAAAGCAATAGGTGGTATTGTACCAGAATTAAATAAAATAGGAATTATTCATTATTGGGTCAGAGCAGATGGAACTGTAGAACTTGAAGCATAAAAATATAAGATGACAAATAATACATTACAAGATTCACTAAATAGATTATTTATTTTTCTTCAAGATAACAGAGATTACAACCATCGAGTACAATCAAAATCTTACAAAACCTTTTTAGAGCCGTTTGAAACTTTAAATGATAAAGTTTATTCTTTGTTACATCATATAGCGAACACGCAAAGCCAACCCAATCTAAATAAGCTCTCAACTTTTTTTCAGAAAATATATTTTAATAGAAAGAGTCTTAATACTTTTAATTCATTTGTCGAACTATTAGCAAATAAAGAAATTGAGTCAAGTAATTACGAAACGTTGTATAAAGCAATGATTAGCCAAAATGGATGGGGTAAAAAAACATCTGCTTTATTTACTAAAACAATCTATCATCTCCATAATGACAAATACGATAGCGCGTTTAGAATTTGGGATGATGCACCAAAGAAAATTGATATCAATGAAAAAATATATCTTCCAGTAGATGCAGTTATCGAAGCCATATTTCACAAGTTGAATCCAGAGGTTAAATGGAATTTTGATAAAATCAATAAGTATTTACAAGCTCAGTATTCTTCAGAAGAAATGGAAATCTGGGATGATCTTTGGTTTTGGGGTTTTATATCTCAAAAAGGTTCTGGTTTAGATCGTGAGTTTGTTTGGAATGAACAGAAGTATTGGGCTTTGCTTGAGACGGATAAGAATGCTGATCTGATTTTAAAGATTGAGTCGAAAAGCGCTAAATTCCTATCACTTATAGAAAACTAACTTTATGAAAACTGAAGAACAACCAACTACAGATTTTGAAACTGAAAAAATTAGGGAGGCAACTATTATGGGGGCACCGCACGTTAATTTTGATGAATCCTGCCATTTCTATTATGATGAGACTAATAACTTCGGAAAGGTTTACATTACCCAAGAAGAGTTTAATGTTTCGATTGAAAGCAACTTTGTATTGGGTGGTCTTGTCGATAATGAAGAACTTATTGAATTTGAAGAGTTTAGAAAATCATTAAAACTTCAAGCTACTGTAAATGAGCTAAAATTTAAACATATTGCCAGCGGTTCTTTCGCAGACTGTATAAAGTCACAAAAGCTAAAATTATACCTTGAATTTATTACTGATTGTGAATTTGATGTTCACTTTTCTTCTTTAAATATTTTATATTTTGGCATTGTAGATATTGTTGATTCAGCCATTATGAATCATAAAACAATTTTCGATCGAGGTCCACAATTTATTACTGAACTAAAGGATGCTATTTATCAAATTATAAGGAAAGAAATATTAACAACTCAGGCTATTTTTTTTAGTTATGGATATCCCAATATTAAAGAAAAAGATTTAAAGGCTTTTGCTATTGAGTTGATTAATATCACCAAACCATATATGGATGATGCTAAGTTTTCAGAATATCTAACAATTTTTAAAACAGCAGTAGATAACTCCAAAAAGTTAGTTTTTATACAAGATGAAGAGGACTTAGAACTTATAAAAGACTTCTCTCACTTTTATCTTAGACCAATTTATCTTTTCAATAAAGCTACCCACACTTTCGATGAGGAGAAAGTTGTAGAAGAAAAAATCAATAAACATAAACTGCTTTACAAGACTCAAGAACTTAACAAGTTTTCCTTTGTGAAATCTCAGGATTCAATTCTTATCCAATTATCTGATGTGTTTGTAGGTCTTTGTGGTAAGTTATCTAATTTCATTATTTCCAATACGATAGAAGAAATTAGCATAGAATTTGAGCAAATGAATGCTATTCAAAAAGAAAATCTAAGACTTTATTTCCAATTGATATCAAACTCAAGAAATAGAAATCAGGGATTTGTACATTGGACAAGCCCTATAAGTGAAATATTAAAAGCGGAGCATTTAGAAGAATTAGCTTTAAATTTCAAATAGAATATGGAAAACACTAATAAATTAAAAAAGAAACTCCTAGAAGAAAGAGGTACTGAAAATTTCCACTTAGCACTCGAAGAACTGCAACCAGATGTAGCCAGGAATGTTGTAGAAAGTCTAACTCCAGATGAAATATATGTAAAAGTAAATCATCGGAGATTTGAAGAAGATTATATATGCGATTATATAGACTACCTGTGGGATATTAGTCATAAAGCTTTCTGGAGACACGTCTATACAGTTCTAGATGAAGAAGAAGGTGTTCTAATTGGCGGTGATATGCTATATTTTGGTAAAATGTGTGATAATCTTGTTCCGAAGAAGGTACTATTTAGGCTCATTTATCTATATGCTAATAGAAATAAAGATAATTTTAATATTGATGAAATGGGAGTGGCTGCTATTGGTTGTGTGATCAGAGCACAGACGAAAAATTTTGATAGATGGAAAATCATCAAAAAGCATTTGAGAGCAAACTACACAAAGCACGAGATATTGAAAAAAGAATTAAAGACTTTGATTAAAACTAAATGCACATATTATTTTGGCTTCTAACAACTACAATCATTTTACAATTAGGTACATCGAAGCTATTTTAATAAACCTTGATATAAGGTTAATTGATGGCTCTGTTCAATTTTTTCCTGACACAACAACTGTTGAGAATTTTAGAAACCTCAAAGGTGACTTAGATGAGATTTGGGAAGACTCTGAAACAGCTATCAAAATATTAAAAGAGAAAAAAGATGCACTAATACAGAACGCACTTTTCGGTCTAGTTAATGATTTTGAACTTTCATTAAGAACAGGATATCTTTTAGGTGATCGTGTAGTGGTTATTGATTACATATATGAACGTATTCTTTGTAAACAGGAAGTAAGGTCCTCAGAAATACTTAGAGTAGGAGACTTGTGTAAAAATTTAGTACTTGCTTTAGATTTAGCTAAAGCTGGTAAATTTGTAATCATTCCAAACCCTTTTACTTGGCATAAGAAATCAAAGAAGCTGATTAAAAAGGTGATAAAGACGTCTATGGTAAATACTTCTACTATATCTCTTATAAATATATTGTCTATTACAGACGAACTTAATCTCAACCCTTACACAATCGCTGAATCAAATCAACATTATAACCACATTGTCAATAATGATGCACAGGTGCTATTTGAACAAAATTTAAGTGAGGCTCAAAATATTTATAATAAACTTCTGAGTTCATTATTATCCGAAAAAATACTTTCAAACACTAACTTTCAGGTCGACACGAGAATACCATTGATAGAATATGCGCACATTGTTGAAAGTGAGAAAGGTTTTTATCAAGATTATCTATCTAGAATAACAAGAGGTGGCAAAAGTGATGCTGAGTACAATATCAAAAATATTATTGATGATGTAGATGATTTTGTAAAAAAAAGTAAGGAAGTGAAAACCGTCAATGGAGTTAAAAAAATAGGGAAGGTTAGCACTACAACTGCAGCTGTTGTTTCGATTGTTGGCGGCATTGCGACTTTAAATCCAGCGTTAATGAAAATTGGAGCGTCGTTAGGGTTGATTTCCCCTTTTACAGATTGGTTTAAGGACGTAACAATTGATGAGACATCTACTATCTCAGTTTTTAAGGCAATAAAACTTAAATAAACTACCCAATCCGCCTCTTAAACTCTGTAATAAAAGCCTGTTTCATCCCACTACTCTTATAAGAATTTAAAAAACCTTCCAAGTTGATTTCTGTCTTGATGTGTTCTGCTTTTTCCTTTGTCATTGCAATGAAATAACTGTGTAGAGCATCTTTGAGTGTTTTACCATTTGGCATTTTGCGATAGGTCTTTCCAAACTCATCTTTCATTCCCGTCTCGCGCTTCATTTCAAGCTCGTAGGCGCGTTCAAAGTTGAGCATTGTACGAAGTGTCATAATATCTTCCGTATCGTCGTCTCCAGCTTCTTTTCCTTCATATTTGAGAATAGATTTACGAATAGTCAAACAGATATCCACAACTGCGGGATAAACGAGTTGACGCTCTAAAGTTTCATTAAAACCAATACGGTAAATACAACCGCTAAAACGGTCAAGCAAAGAGGCATCTTGTTTGTTATTCCCAACATAGTTTCCGCTTGCGCCTTTACCGATGACGTTACCAGTAGCTATACAACCAAAGTTTCTATGTTTCTTAATCGGTTCGTTATTTCCATTAAAAATAATAGCATCTTCACGAGCGCTTTTTGCCAAAGCATCATTTAATAAACCTGCGGTATTAGCATCAAGTTTTGGCATTTCGTCCAGGATTAAAACTTTTCCATCGCGCCAAGCTTCAATGAGAGCACCTTCTTTGTAACCTGAAATGGTTTGCCCACCTTTAATATCTATAGGCGAAGTCCATTGGTTGCAGTTCACAATGGTAAATGGTAATTCCTGCCCATCATTTTCTGCTCGTCCTTTTATGGCATAGGCTATTTTCTCGCCTATCGTCGTTTTTCCTGTTCCGGCACTTCCAACTAAGTATGGATTGTTTCCAACACTTAAATCATCCATAATTTTCATAAACTGTGGAATCTGTTGTACTTCTGGAATATCTAATTTTCTGTTGTTCATTATTAATTTCTTTTTGCTTTTTTGAAGAGCTTATTAGCAGCTTCGTTCGCTTCTTTTTTAGTGGAATAAATACCATCAATTACATCCGCATCCATACCTCGCTTAAATTTATTTTTTAATTCCTGCATTGTAGTTGGCTTGCCATCAAATATCCCTTGCGACTTCTGTAGAAAGGTGTGTAAACGAGATACATTTTGTTAGGGTTGACTTTCATCTATTTCAGAGCAATTTGTAGTTGATTAATTAATTCATCGATAGACGCGATTTGAGCGATGGTATCTTCATAAAACACACGACCTAAATCTTGGGCAGTATAGTGTCCAAAGACAAATTCGGCATTACCGTCTTCGTGTAGATTATTCAAAATAAAATAACCCATTGCTTCAATTGCTTCGTGCAATGGCAAATTTCTCACTTCTTCAATAATAGCGTTGAAGTCATCTTTAATTCCTGTCTGAAGAATAGTTGTTTTCCAATCTTGATAAGGTTCCTCAACGTTCTTAAATATCGGAATCAGTGAGTAGTTGTATTTCTCCTTATCCGTTAGTGGACGGTTGTAAATCACAAGTCCAAACTCATAATCTGCAGTCGGTTCTTCATAACTCACAAAACCAATGGTAGGATTACTTCCTTGGCCATACGCACGACCTAATTGATACTTGAAGATTCCTTTTTTCTGTTTGGTTTGTGCTTTCCAATCGGTTTCATTTTCAATTTCCCAATCTTCAAGCTCACGTGCTTTACCCATATACTGCACTTGAAAAGCATCCAGTCGATTTAAAAACGGTTGCAAGTTTTCTAAATGTAAAGCACCAGTCATATCGCCAGCATTTTGCACAAAGTCTGGTAATTCATCTTGAGATTGTCCAGATTCGCGTCTCAATAGCGAGCGTAACTTTTCATCAATAACTGCTGGATATAAGTCTCTTTTGTCAAGATAAACTTGGTAGTAATTATCACTTATCCGCTTTGCGCGAAAACTCAACTTGTGGTCTGCAAAGAAGTCATCCAATTCCAATTTACTAATGATAGGATACGCTTCTGAAGCTGGAAGCAATGCAGAATCTGCTTCGCCTTCTTTACCAAAGTCCCGATGCAATAGGATTCCATTTTTAATGGTTCCCTCTTTGGTATTGTATTTAATCAATTTGTTTTGTGTTCCTATTTGACCTGACGCTCCTACGATATTTTCTGTCAAAATATGACGACGTTCTCTTTTAGAGGAAGCCTTTTTAATGAGTTCATTCCATTCCAGATTAACCATTTGCACGTCGTCATCAGTAATACCACGACTTTCTGTAAACACCTGGCTAATGAAACTTTGTTCGGCAGGCTGTAAACTGTAGGTTAAAATCTTACGGGAATCCGTAACGCCAAATTTTAAACTGATATTACTCAATGTATATGGGTTCTTTCCTGACTTCCCAATACTCACTCCTAAGAAGATTCCCCAAGATGGTTTGATGGTTGTACCAATAAACGGTACACGAATCACATCACCAATATTCCACATATTGATGTAGCGCAGAATGATACCTTGAATATTTTCTAAGCCAGCGATATAGGTAGCGAGCTGTGAAGTTTTTTGATTGATAAGCGCTTCCAGTTTGTTCCAGTCCGATAGAACCTTTTCGTTTTCTTCTTCAGTTTCGCCACTTCCGCGTTGTGGTAGTAATTCGCGATCTTCTTTAAGCTTTTCAATGACTTTAAAGCGCTTTGCTTTTCGGTCTTCTAACAATTTAGGATAAGCCTCATTTATTTTATCTTCTAATTTTAACCGTACTTGAACTGGCTTCTCGCCATCGAGTGCATCCTGAATACGCTCATCAATATCTTGTTTGGTAAAAGGTCGTTTCAAGTTATTGACGATGGTAATATCTCGAACGGTGTCCTTTCCAAATGGTGTGCGACCACCTTGACCTTTTTGAAATAAGAAACGTTTTTTTACTTCAGCATCAAGTGGCAAGAATTCAGTCTCCAGATCATAGGTTCCTTGTTGTTTTTCTAACTTGATTTGATGGTCATAACGTTCTAATAAATCATCGTACAAAGCGTCCTGATCTTCGACTATTAACAGTCCAGCTCTTCCTGTTAATTGACGAATAGCACCTTCTTTAAAACCATTACGTTCATAAGAAATGAATCCTCGCTTATCTGTTTTTTTTTGATAGGTAGGATAACCCAATTGCTCCATCATTTCCTGATTTTCATCGACCCAATTCCACGCAGCAATGTCTCCGTATTTGTTTAAAAAGTCGGCACTTTTTAAGGTGTCGTCATTGGTTTTTTGAGAACCTGTGGTATTTGCATCCAGCGATTTTAATTTCGCTTTAAGCATTGTCATCAAACGCTTTTCCGTAGGAATATCACTTGTGATGTAATAGTACTCTGGCAAGTTCACTTGGCCAGTACGATTGATACGTCCACGTTTTTGAACTTCGGTATTGATATCCAATTCAAACTGATGCACAATCATCGCACGCTGGCGTTGGTCTTTAAAATCTTTACTCGCGTGCGCAGAAGATCCCGTACTACCACTTTGATTGATAAGTAGCACGTCATAATCGCCACTATTGAACATTCTAAAAGAGCGTTCAGTATTGCTTCGGAAAGATTCTACAACCGCTTCATCATCCGTTAAATCGATACGTTGATTACGACCTGTCACTTCGGCAACTTTGAAAAACATATCAGAATGACCGCCTAAATGCTTGGGTTTCTTTTCGGTCTGTAATAAATGAATCAACTCGTCAATAGGCGAAATAGAAAGTCCTGAACTCTCTAATAGCATTCGCTTTTTGATGTCGTTGTATTTCTCAATGCCATTTTGAGGTAATTCTTCTAACTGAATGCGCTCTCTGGTTTTTTCTCCATCAATTGCCACATAATTATAGTTGAAGATTCCATCGAGTCCTTTGACTAAGGTCCTAACAAAGTCCAGTTGTTCTTTTGGAATCAAATCGCCACTTACCAAGTTTAAATCTTTCAAGAATGCACCCATTGTGGACTTAAAAGCAATCACTACTTTTTTATCTTCCTTCAGTAATTTGATAGTATGTGCTACTACATCTTTAACCTTTAAAGCAAACAGCATTTGGTCAATGATGTTGAACACTCGAGAGAAGTAAGGCGATTGTTTTACGCCAAGACCTCTTGGTTTAGAAGACATATGCTCGCCTTGCGCTTTCGCGGAAGCGTGAACATCTGCCAGTAATGGCGCAACAAATTCCTGTTCAAAAGCCACTACATCGTTCATTAAACTAATGATACGATTAACGCTCTCACGACTTTTACTGCGCTGCGGTTCTGCATCGAGTGTGATGTAATCGACATTAATCCCTTCGTTAGAACGCTGACGTCTTATCAATTGACCACTTTCTGAAAGATTAGAGGCTACAATCTCTTGTAGCGCCAATCCGCCACTTGTCATAGAGCGGACAAAGTTGGAATCGGTTAATCCAGTTTCAGCAATGGCGGTTTTCTTAGCATAGAAAGGCATCACTTCTGGATATTTTGCAAACGTAGCACTCAAAAAGCAACAGGCTTTCGTTTCAGGTAATACTTGACGCATCCAGGTACCAATGATGGAATCGAAACCACCAGCCATATGCGACTCATCGAGAATGAAAATGAGTTTCTTATATTTTTTACTTCCGTCAATTCCATTCGTTACCATTTTCTCAATCCACATACGCTTGTATGGATGTGCAGATTGCACCTGAGAATAAGTTGCGAAAATCATATCGTAACCCAATGGTAAGTGGTCTAATGTGAGCGGTATTTTAATCGTTGGTACTTTGTCTGGATCTGGCAATTTCTTACCAATCTTTTTGTGGTAGTCTATAGACTCTGGACTTTCCGTAGGGAATTCAATTTCGTTTGAAATCAAGTCCGCTTGAGCGGAACTACTAAGCGGACTGAAAATCACATTGCCGTCTGCATCCTTAATCTTTGCATTGGTATCAGTGTTCACAATAAAGGGTCTAATGTTCTCAAAACCTATAGCCTTTAAATCGCGATACATATCTGTAAACAAGTCTGGTTTTTTGGTAAAAAAGACAGGAATATAATCGTTCATAACTGCGTGTCGTATCACCGCAGCAGCCTGCCGACCTTTTCCTATTCCTGTCTGATCTGCTATGATAATGCCTTGCTCATTCTCAAATTGTTTGAGATATAAACCAACCGCATCTACTTGTTCTGCACCTAATCCACTCCACAATTGCTTAGTGGATTCGTACTTCAGCTGATTTCGCACATAGTTGTCAATATTGCCTTTTGACTTCACAATACTGTTCAGCGACTTTTGAACCTCAAAAGCCATATTGCGCGGAATGAGCGTGTTCATTCTGTATGGCGCTTTTGACTTAGGGACATATTCCACTAAAGCACTTTCTTGTGTGGCCAGTTTTGCAACTTCTTCGGCATCTTGTTTGAAGTCTGCCTGTTCTATTTCTAATTCTTGATTACTCATTCTTATGTTGGGCTAATGCCTCTAAATAGGTTCGTAATGTGATTTCTGAATACAGTTGAATGGCTTCTTCTTTTTCCATTCCACTTCCATAAAGCAGAGAATCTTGAGGTGCGCTATCATCCATCTTATCCCAACTTTCTTTTAGTGTCCAAAGTGCGAGTTGCATCTTGTCTGTATTAGCTAAGAAGTCTGCAATTTCTGCTACCGTTTTCCCTTCGGTATAGACCAGCTCCAGATAATCCTCAATAAGAGCAATTGGGTTTTCACCTTTCGCGAAAGCGTGCTCCACCAGTTGATGTAATTGAATGTAGAGTGCTGCTTCGTGATCTTCATAGCGCTCAAAAGATTTAGTATTTGTAACCATATAGAGCTTAGCGCTCGTATCATTTGGCATTAGTTGATTATTGAAATAGATCATTTTGTGCGTGCGGTTTTAAGCTGTGTTAAGATGGTGTCGATATTTAGTTTGATGTGTGACTTGGTTTGTATCCAAAGATCTTCAAAGGTTTCTACCATATCTTCTAAATGTGGTTGTTCTGTTTTATTTGGTGCTACTCCAGATGGTTTAGATTTACGACCGCCTATGAGAATGAGCATCGTTTTGGTAACTGCACCTTGTTTGTTATAAAGCTTGTAACTATTCATATTGATAACATCGTCCACCTTGTAATGACGATACAACCAATTGAAAAACGGACGGTATTTTGCAAAAAGACCATCGTCTCCAAAATAGACGTGACCCATTATGATAATCGCTGCTTTACCATCATCTTTCATTGTGTACAATGCGAGACCAGCCATCAAATGTTCTAGGCGAATATGATTTGCCAATCCACGATGCTTATTGAAATATTTCTGAATGATTCGTTCTTTATCAAACTTCGTATCATCCCAACTCGCAAATGGCGGATTAGTGACCACCACATCGTGAACTTTGTGCATCATTTCAGGGAAAGGTTGCGCAGCGTTGTCTGATGTAATTCTGCCAAATCCTTGATGCTCTAAAGATTGCTTTCGACTTTTGTCGATCTCGTTTACGTGTGTAATTCTGGGATTGGCTCCTACAAGTAATAATCCGTTTCCAGCGCTGGGTTCAAAGATAAATTCAGCTTCGTCCATTCCTGTGTATTGCGCAACGATGGCTCCAATGGGACAAGGTGTGGAATATTGCTTATAGAGTTCTTTGCTACTGTCTGAATAGGCATAAGTAGGTTGTACGTTGTTCCAAAACAACACCATCTTTTTGAGTCGTGCTTCAAAAGGGATAGGTTCTCTGTAGAGCATTTTGTACCACAATAACCAACTCAGTTCTACCGCTTCCCAAAGTGCGCCCATCGTTGGAGCATTGGTTTCTTCTTTGAGCTTTTCAATTTTCTTTTTGGATAGACGTTCCGCTTTCGCGAAAGCGATATGAATAATTGCTATGACTTTATCTATGTAGTCGTTAGGCTCTTGCTTCTCTTCTTTTTTAGGTTTGGATTCAGGAAGGGATTCTTTAGGCTTAGCTACTTTGTCTTGATAGGTATAAATGACTTCCTTCGAGCGTTCCAAACGACTCATAGCCCATTCAATATCACTAATACTTTCTTTAGAAAATTTATCAGATTTAGGCTTATTAGTTTTTGGATTTATAAATTCTGATTTATCCTCTTCAAGCTCCAAAAGCAAGTCGTCAATAATAACAACTCCTTTTTCTAAATCGGCAATGGGTCTGGAGTGTTCTACCGCAGACCACCACTGATGTCTATTATCATAAGCGCCTATTTGAGAAGCGAGAGACGATACACTTCTATAGCCAGCGTGAACGTTTACAAAAGGATAATCCAAATCTGTGGGATAACCGATTTCTTCAAACGCCTCACGACCTCGACTTTCCCACTCGCGAAGTACGGTAGAACGATTGACGCTTATTCCATAATCATTAGGGTGTGCCATTTGTGACAGGCGGAATAAATCTAATCCCGAGACCTGATCAATAGTCTCATCTGTGATGTTGTAAAGTCGCTTAAACTTCATTCTCATAAAATTGGCGTCACTCAAATTAAGTCCGCCAGATTGGAAAGGTTCGCCAGCTTTGGTTGGAACCAAAACGTTAGGAACGATATGATCTCGATTAAAAATATCTTTTGGTACGGATAGCGTTTTAGGAACATCTTCTTTGAGATAAAAAAATGGTAATTCGAGTGATTGATTCAAGCGATTGATTTCCATTAACGCCATAGTGCGTGTGGAAAAAGTTAAATCAAAAAGCCAATCTTTAAAATTTTGAAGCGCTTTTAGAAGTTCGTTTTTAAAACGGAGATTACTGGATTGCTGCGCAGCATCTTCTAAATCTAAAATAGTGGTGGCTATAATGGTTTCATCTTCGCCTTCAAGTCTGTCTTCTAAAATTGCAAGCTTGCCAATTACTTCATTTAAAATCTCACGAGTAGAAATCTGACGCTCTTTATCGGTTCTGTAACCAGAGTCACTTTTTGTAGCAACTTCTTCAGTAGGTTCTTCGGTTTTAGTTTTGCTATCTTCTATAGGAAGTTCGTTTTCTACTTCTTTAGCAGGTTCGTTTTCTTTTTCCGTTTTCTCATCCACCTTAATACGATTTATAATTTGCCCATTGTCATATAGAATGCGGGCTTTACGCTTATAGTTTCTGGGAGAGACTTCTATGTTTTGCAAGTCATCACCATACTTGGTAATGGCATATTGATTTGCAATTTCTTTAGCGACCTTCTTATAGGGATCGAATAAAACATAGTCTTTAGTTTCGGCTTTTTCGGCACCGCGATATGAAATAGAAACAAAACTGAATTTGCTTTTATCAATATTTTCTAAGGAAGGTTGAAACGATGGATACACCGAAACGGTTTCCCAATCTTCGCCACGAGAAAACGCATCTCTTAAGGAAGTAGCAAAACTTTTGTAGGCTGGATGTGCATCTGCATACCACGTATTTTTATCCTTTAATGACTCCTTAAAGCCCAGTTCTCTCAGGAAGGTTATTAACTTTTCAGGTAAATCCTCGCTAAAGAGAAGCTCTATTCCTTTCTTGTTTTCATTATGTGTAATTGATAGTTCCATTTGTCCTTAACCTCAAAAACTACTTCCTTAGGAAGGTCGTTTTCTATTTGATTTAGGATAAATATAGATTTGAGAGGCGCGCGATTGACCTTACGGAAATGTACTTCGGTACGTTGGGATTATTTTGAAATTATGTTGAAATGGGGAATTGCAGTAATGGTAAGGGTTTTGAATTTATGAGTGGGGTAAATAGTATCTGAAATTATGAGCAGTAGACGAAATATTTGATTTGAATACTTAGCTTAATTACCTTTAAGAAATTTGAATGGAATAAAATGACAAAAAAAAGATTTAGTCCGACAGAACATCTAGGTGTAAATGAAGTAGAACGTATTTTTCTTAAAGATTTTAGATGGATAACTAGACGAATACTTGAATCTGATATGGGTGTTGATATGGAAGTAGAAATATGTAAAAACGATCATCCGACTGGGCAGCTCTTAGGCGTTCAAATCAAAACTGGAGATAGTTATTTCAAAACAGACCGATACGGAGATGTAATTTATAGAGGTTCTCAAACACATCTGGATTATTGGCTAAACCATTCTCTACCAATAATTATAATTCTTCATAATCCTGATGATAATAGTACCATCTGGCAAAAAATAACATCCGAAACAATCACTAATACATCAAAAGGCTGGAAAGTAGAAATACCAATTAACCAAACATTGAATCATACAGCAATTACAGAGATTTCGGAAATGAATAAATTCCCAATCTATTTCCAAAGATTACAACGTCTTGGCATACATAGAAAGCTTATTGAACGAGTTTCAAAAGGACAACAAATTGTAATAGAAATAGAACAATGGGCAAATAAAACAAGTGGCAGAACTAGTATTAAGGTTATTAAAATTAATGACATTATTAATGAAGAAAAATTACTTATCGAAGGTGGATATGTTCATTTTAGTCCCGAACAAGATATTTACACTTTATTTCCTTGGGCAGAATTTGAAATTGACGAAGAATATTATGAAGTAAGCGACAGCGATAACTACTATTCTAATTATGGCTTATGGGATCCAGAAGAGCGTCAATATATTGGAGCTTCAATAACTTGGAAAGAATATATTTCAATGTTACCAAGAATTAGATACATTGAAGGCGGAGCAGGAGAAATAAACTTTTACAGATTAATTTTTGGTTTAAATGATTTAGGAAAATCTTTCCTTACAATGCACAATTATTTAGAGAATGGCAATCAACTGAAAATGTTACTTTAAATTATTATTACACCATAAAACAACCACCCATCCTTTCTATTTCTGCTCTCGATATACCCATTTTTTTAGCAAGGATTTTCCAGCTCGAAACTACCTCAAGGATATGATCAATAATTAATTGAGCCTCATCTGGCTCTAATCTAAAGTAAGGTGCTACAGATAGTGCTAACTCTAAATTTTGAGAGTTATCCTCGCTATCTATATTCAATTTAAGACCATTACCACCTTCTATTGGATTTATATCATAGGCAGGAGAAAGTGTCCAGCCACCATCAGTTAATATAAATCCGTGATTACGCAAATGGTCATCTGTGTTAGACACACAAATATTAAACACCACGCGAGTCCATAACTTTACTAAGTCTTCATCTATGTTTGCGCCATTTTGCATCAAGAACTCTACAAGGTCTAAATAGCTTACGCCGTCTTGATGGTCTACACCGTCTGTATAGCCTAATAAGGTCATAGCTGAAGCAAAATGAATACGTTGTCCATCTGCAGTTCTATCAAAACGTTTAGTAATGAACGTATGTTGATGGTGTGAGAATTTCTGTATTCTGGACTCGGACATATCAATACCACATTGTATAGCTATTTCATATATAAGCTGTTCCCAAGCACCAATATCTTTATCATCATTACCACTAGGGAACTTTGCTATCCATAAGGAACCGTCTGTATCTTGAACATTAGCTTTTGGTCTAGCACCACCAAGAGAAGAACCTGGAGCCATTAACATATTTAACCATTGTAAATACTCTGGATCATCTGGTGCATCATCTCGTTCTAATTGTAAACTAGCATATTCTAAATCTCTTAGAGCTGTCCAAGGTGGAGCAGACATTTGTGCATTATCATCTAGAAATGCTCCATCTACAGCTGTTTTAAAACGTAGTGCACCCATTCTATTAGCATCAAAAACACCAAGAACATAATCAGACTCAAAAAGGTTACGTGGTTTACGCTCTTCCTTTCTAGCTAATGCAGCTTCTTTTCTTCTCATTAATAATCTTCCCCAGCGATCTGGAGATGAGTCTAGAAAAATGCCAAAATTGGACTTATCTTCATTTAAATATTGTGGTCCAGAAAACAGTTGTAAATCTGGATCGATAGCTGTAGCTTCTTTGAGTTTTAACCATTCTGCATTATACTCAAATGAGAATAGTTCTTTTCCTTTATTGAGAGAAGCATATAATATTCCCATTAGGGTAGGCTCATTAAAACCCACCCAGTGAGCATACACTAATATTTCTCTTCTTTCTGCACTCATTATTTATTATTTTTCTTTGGAGCTCGTTCTTTAACTGTTAAATCAGCATCTTGAATTTTTCGCCCTAAAACATCATCATTTGCTACCTTTAAAAGATCTTTTTCTAAACCTAGAACTAGTAAGGTTTGCAAATAATTACCCATAGATACAGATCCTTTACCTTCTTCAATTTTCCAAAGTGTAGACCTACCAATGTTTGCTCTTTCGGCAACCTGCTCTGCACTTAATTTTCTGCGTAATCGTGCCAGGCGGATATTCTCTCCTAATTGAGAAAGAATTTTTTCTGCTTTTGGCAATAGTATCGTTTTCTTTTTAGGCATAATGTCTCATATAAAGGACAAATATAGTGTTATTTGTTTCATTTATGAAACATTATATAAATATTTCTGTTATTTGATTTATCCGTTCTACATTAAAACTATGTGTAGACCAGCACGTTTTAAGAGTGTTGCGACTCAATAATTTAAAAGACTCACTATCTTTTGTCATTGATTTAAAAATATCAAACCACTCAGGAACCTCACTAGCAATAAATCCAGTTTCTCCATCCTTGATAAATGCTTTAACTGGATGATGAATAGAAGCTACTACTGGAATGCCAAAAACAGAAAGTTCTAAAAACAACTTGCTATTTTGATGTCTGTTAAAAAGTCCTTCCTTAGCAGGTAGCAAAACTATATCCAATTGTAAGCTATTTAGCTTTTCAAAATAGTCCAAGAAGGAAACGGAGTCGTGTATTTCACAATCTATTTCTTTAAGGAGTAAATCTCCTTCCTTAGAAGAATGGGGCTTGCCAAGACAAACAAATTGAATTTTCTCTTTCAAATCGGCACGTATTTTAAAAAGTACTTCTTTAAGAGATAGCAAATCTTCTTCTGTTGGTTTTATTAATCCTACTCGTAATTTATCTGAAGCGTTTATTATAAGTGGTGGCATTTCTTCATAGCCATACCTGGAGACTAAAACTGGTAGGTATTGCACAAACGTATGTGCGTTTTCTAAACGGTCGTCTATGAATCGCTGGAGAAACTTTTGAAATGCTTCATTTGCCACAGTCACCATATCCATTAAACCCAAATTATTTTCCAGACACTTTAGTTTATCGTTAGTCAGCTTTCGCGAAAGCGGAATTGAAACAGGTAACGCAAAATAATTTCTATCTAAGTCCATTACTAATTGAACTGCGGTATTGAGTGTTTTAATGGCTTGTATCAAATAAGTCACATCACTAAACAGCGGAGGGAAAATGATGTAATCTGCCCAGGCTATTAATCGTTCATCCAGTTGATTTACAAAATCAGAAAGTTTCCTGGAGAAATCATTTGTTTCAATACTTGTAATAATCGCTTTATGAGTGATAGATTTATTGATTTCTAATGCTGGAATAATCGACCTGTAATAACCTGTTGCATTAAGCCTAGGACTCACATAAAGCAGATGAATCTTATCATCTGCTTCAATATTGTATCGTTGCTCAAAGCTATTTTTAGGGTTGAGCCTAGCTTGTAATTCTTTGATTGTTCTCATTACGAAGTAGTTTCAAATGATTTCTCAATGCCTTCATAAAATTTTGCTATGCGCTGTCCGGTTGCTTTGTCATAAATCTCAATAGTACCAGCCAGTGGACCGTATTGTTTTATCTTTTTTCTGAAACGTTCCATTCCAGTTTCTTTGCTGCGCGTTCTTGATAATTTGTGCTTCCAGTCTATAGAGTACATTGTTCTTACATTACCGTCTTTAAACCAGACAATCATTTTTGTAAATGAATCTTGTCCTAGTTTCCATCCTTTGCTTTGTGCCATTATTTGAAATATTTAATTAGTGAATTAAGTGGTATTTGTTTGATGAAATCTTCATTTTGAAAGGCTCTAACCTGAACTTTATCTTCTTTGAGATGTATCCAAATACGAACGCTTTCTTCGTCTATGCGATTGGCTTCTGCAAATTCCTTAAGATATTGCTTGATGCTGAAGGCAATCTTGTTCTGCACACTTCCTAGTTGTGCCATTTGCTCTTCCATAAAGAAATACGTGAGTTCTTCTGTAGGTATCGCACTTACAGGCTTGCTCTGGTTATACAGAAAGGAGCGTATTATATGATCTTTCTGAAAAATCCTGATATAGAGACGATCCTTCGGTATTTGAAGTCTATGGGAAATGTAGTTGGTGCGGTTAGTGATATTTTTAGTAACCATCTTTTCATAGCCGAAAATATCAACCGTCAAATCGGTTAATGCACCTTTGAGCTTTTTGCTCAAAGACGCATCATTTTTTTTAAATGGGTTCATTTTTTAAGTATTAAGTTGTAAATATTTGTATGCAGAGTGATTTAAAACAGAAGCGTGAAAGGTGTTCAACAACTCTGGTTGACCTAATTTGCTGATTCTGGTTTCGCAAGACCTAAATAGCTCAAGGCGAGGTTTTTGTTTTGCAGTTTCTTTTTTCTCATTATTGAGGAAACGACGAATTTGAGCTTGCAAAATCAGTTTCAAGCGAACCTCATATTCTCTTTTTTTCTGCTTTTGGTACCAGATTCTCGTTCCCGTAAAACCTGATGGATTTTTAGGATCAAAGTATTTGTCTGGGAGCTGGACATAACGCTTCGTTGGGTCTTTGGCAATAAATTTCTGGACAATTCCTAATCGACTTACATAAACTTCGTGTACGTTTTGTAATTGTTTGTCTGAAACGGGCTCGTACCAGAGGTGAAGAAGTTTTAGCGCTGTTTTTTCTTGGCTTTGAGTGAGATAGTACTCTTTGTAAATAGTGTTTCTCGCCAGTTTCCAAAGGGATTTCACGTAAAATGATAGGGAAGCGGAACGAGCCTGATCAACCTCCGAAATTTCGGCGCTGGTTTGATCTGTGGCTCGTGATTTCCGCTCTATTTCCCCTGCATCATTTTTTTTTGTGGGGTCTATTTTTCCTGTGTATCCTGTAAAAGTGTTACTAGTAGCGTTGCGTGACTCATAACCGTTTGTGAGTGGTAACGAACTCGCTTTAGTTTTCAACTTATCAACGCCTATTATTATATTATTTATGTAACCATTGTTACTAGTATCTGTATGAGGACAAGTTGTCGTTCTAAGATTTTTAAAAAACTGATTATCAGTAGATTTTGATTTTTCAGATTGAAGCTCTTTTTGAGGCTTATAAACGGCTTTTACACCACCTATTAACAAGATCTTGGGGTTGATGAAAAGCTCATAACCAGAGTTGGAACCGTGCCATATCTTCTTAGTGATGATATTAGCTTCCATAAGACGTTTGAGGTGTCTCTGTATGGTTCTGGTGCTTGCTTTGGCACGTTTTGCCAGTTGCACATTGTTAGTCTTTAATGGAGGTAGATTTTGTAAATCTATAGCAGCTATACTGTTTGCCTTCAATAAGGATATAGAATAAATTTTGATGATCTCTTGAGTGGTCAAGATCATAGCCTGTCTTATATGTGAAGAAAGGTCTTTTGTACTTGCGTTATGCTGGTTGACGTAACCTTCTAAGGCATTAAATGCAGTGGAGTATTGAATGATGGCCATTGTTGAAACAATAGCCAGTAATCAGCTTTTTTGCTGTCTGTACTGGTAATTTGAATGAAGTGCCCGTTTAAGCATCTTAATATTTAAGCCTCGTTGAATAATATCTCTGTTCGCTTCTTAATAGAAGATCTTTTTTCTTCTTTTTCTTCTATAAGGTCAAGACACAATTCATAAATAATTTCAACACTGCTGGGTCTAATAGATTGTAGTCTAAAAAACTTGGTAATTGTGGGGCGTGATAACTGTGTTTTACTTTTTATGACGTTCACGGGACTATCATAGAGTTTTTCCATCCTGAGCACCACCTTTTTAATATCTTCTGTTAGGTACATTAATTAAATGTTTAGTAAATTAATTGACAACATATTGTAAACAAAATACAAATAAAACATCATTTATACTTTATTTGATGCCAAATATACTTAATATTGCATTTCAATTAACATAATAATCTTAAATAATGTTGTTTTAAAATCGATAAAATTAATAACATATTGATAAATAGATAGATATAGATGAAAGAAAATCCCCAGTATGACGAGATAGATCTCAAATTTGTAAAAGCAGTAGATGAAGTGATCGCTGTAAATTCGGAATTAGGCATTAAACCTAACAATGACAGCTCAATTGGTAAAGAGGTTTATCCCACTAACAGAAGTATCGTTTCTGCAGTAAGAAGCAGATCGAAACATATTCCACATTTAGCCATTATCAATTTTGCTAAGCGTTTTAATGTGGATATGAATTACTTCTATAATGAAACACCATTACAATATCAGCCACCTACTATCACAAATATTACTGTAAAGAAAAACGGAATTAGCAGTACAGGAAATAATGCTACTAACATTCACGCAGGTAATGGAAAGATAAAAGGCATTAACAATGCGGAGGCTGGCTCAAAAAACACCTTAGTAGAAGTTGTGGAAGTCAATACAATGATTAACAATTTCATATCTCAAATAGATGGTGAACGAGTTAAGCAGTTCTTGACTATCATTTCCAAAATCCAAGTGGAGAGCAAATCTTCATCTGAAAAATTAGAACGTATTTTAATTGAGAAATCAGAAGAAATAAAAGAAATGCGTATTTCATTTAAAGAAGAAATGGGAGAGTTAAGAGAGGAACTCAAACAAACGCGCGATAAATTAGATATTTCCCTTAAAAGAGAAGTGGATTTATTGAGAGAGCTATTAAATGAAAGGAAATGAGCTTAATTATAGAGCAGAAGGATTCAAAGTCATTAGATGATTTTAGTCCAGAAGAACTTCAGTTAATTGAAATGACAAGAAATCAAAAGTTTCAATCATTGAGAATAGTAAAACGTGACGGTCGTATTGATATGATTGAAGGAGTTGAGCGAATTGAGGACAGAACTAAAATAGTAGATATTCTTAAGCAACACGATTATCAGAATATTGAAATTAAGCAGAGCGATGGCAGAATCGTCTTGATTAATAGGACAGTAAAAACAAAGGTTAAATAAACCAATTAGAGCAACTGAATATAGTCATCGAAAATACCGAAGCTATGCTACAAGATCATAAGGATCATTATTTCAGATTCAATTGTAACCAAGAAGTATTGGAGCGATTGATAAGAAAATTAAGATGTCTAATTCAATTGCAGTAGAAGAAAAATCTACTTTTAAGAAATATGATGCTGAATGGCTTCAAAAGTTTGATGGTTTTGAAGATTACTCAGATAAGAAGGCGGAAGAGACGATATATAAATTAGAAGAATTTGCAAAAATACTTTGCGAACATCTTCAAAATAGTAGTTAAGCGTATGAAAGACCAAACGATATTTGATCAGTTTGCCAAAAAAGGCAAAGGACAGAAATTACGAACAGATGGTAAGGCTGTAATATACACTAGAGTATCTACCAAAGAACAAGCGGAGAACAACGCTAGTTTAGAAACTCAATTAAAGTACTGTAAAGAACTTGCAAATAAAAAAGGACTTGAAGTAAGCGAGTATTTTGGCGGAACCTATGAGTCAGCTAAGAGTGATGAGCGGAAGGAATTTCAAAAGATGCTTAATTATGTAAAGCGAAGAAGTAACGTAGGCTATATCATTGTCTATTCTTATGATAGGTTTTCAAGAACAGGAGCAAATGGCGCTTACATAAGTGATCAGTTAAAAAGACAAGGTATTGTTACAATATCAGCTACCCAAGAGGTCGATACTTCCACGAGTGCAGGATCATTTCAACAGAACCTTTACTATATGTTTTCTCAGTTTGACAACGAATTGAGAAGAGATAAATCTGTATCTGGAATGCAAGAGAAGCTTCGCAAAGGGCATTGGACAGGTGCATATCCATTTGGCTATACTAATGCTAATCCAGGAAAAGGAAAAACTCCAAAATTTGTTATTACTAAAGAAGGAAAGCTATTGAAGCAGGCCTTCTTGTGGAAAGCAAACAGCAATATGTCTCACGTTGAAATTGCAAATAAGCTACAAGAAAAAGGGCTTAAAATAAACGACAAGAGATTGAGCGTTCTATTTAGAAATCCATTCTATTGTGGACTTATTGTAAATAGCCTAATACCAGGAGAAGTTATTGAAGGTAATCATCAGCCTATGATAACTAAAGAGCTATTTCTTAAAATTCACAACCTATTGAATACAGGAACTGAAACCAGAAAATACTGTGTGGATGACGAAAACTTGCCTCTAAAAACATTCTTGAAATCCACGACTTGTGGTACTCCATACACAGGATTTATAGTAAAGAAAAAAGGACTTTACTACTACAAAAACCGTCGTAAGGGAAGTAAGGAAAATAGAAGTGCGAAAAAACTGCACCAAGAGTTTTTAGAGCTTTTAGAGACTTACAAGCTAAAGGATAAGAAGTTTGTAGCACCATTAAAAGAAATGGTCTATGACACCTTTGTTAGTATGAATGAAGAAGCTATTAAGGAAACTAAAGAACTATCAAGTGGTATAGTTGCTCTTGAAATGAAATTAGATCGATTAGAAGAACGTTACGTTTTTGAAGAAATAAATAAGTCTCAATACGACAGATTTAGAACGAAGATAGTAGCAGAAGTTAATCAGAAAAAGAAAAATTTATCAAAACATAGCTTCGATAGTTCAAACCTTAAGAAGTCGATAAATATTGCATTGAAGTATGCGCTCAACCTACCGTTATTGTGGAGCTCTGGGGATATTGAGGTTAAAAGAAAACTTCAATATATGGTCTTTCCAGACGGTTTAGGGTATGACTTCCAAAACAAGAGAGTTCAAACTTTTAGAGTGAACTCTATTTTTGCTCAAATCGCCTGTTTATCAGATAAGTTAGGTCAAAATAAAAACGGGAACTTTCAAAATAATATTGAAAATTCCCATTTAGTGACCTCGACTGGATTCAAACCAGTAACCTCTTGAGCCGTAATCAAGTGCGCTATTCAGTTGCGCCACGAGGCCTTATTTTGTGGATGCAAATATAGTGTTTTTATTAAAATATATGCAAATTTTTATTCAAAATCTTAACTAATTATTTTTGAGAATGGAAAACGTACTTTTACTAAAAAAAATCAATCATATTTTATATCAAAACATTATCAACGAAATTAATCAAGTTGGTATTGTAAAACAGTTTCTAAAACATGATATCAATATAGATATAAATCAAACCATCGATTATATCTCGCTACTTTTAAGCGGAAATATAAAAATTCTACGCGAAAATAATAACGGTGACGATTTACTTATCTATTTCCTAGAAGCTGGAGAAACCCATACCATGTTATTAACCTGTGTCATGGGCACTTATATAAGTAAAATAAGAGCTGTTGCAGAAAAAAAATCAAGTTTAATTCTCATTCCTGTAAAAAGCATTCAAAATTGGTTTCGCAAAGGTCATAGCTGGCGTAATTTTATTTTAGAAAGCTAGCAGTCGTGGACTGTCCCAATAAATTTATTAAGGCTTTTTTTATACAATTTCTGCACTCAATCCAGCTTCTAAAAGCATAGTACATCTAGGTTTTAAATCGTCTAGCAAACCTGTTTTCACAGTACATTCACCTTTATAATGTACTAACATGGCGCATTGTTCTGCTTGTTCAGACGTGTGCTCACATGCATAAATAAGTGTTTCTATAACATGATCGAACGTGTTAACATCATCATTAAATAATACAATCTCATTTTGAGTTGACACCTCTTCTTGAAGTAGTAATTCTTCTAATGTTTTTTCCTTAGTCCTCATAATTATAATTGTCTTAATTTGGGATTTAGACTTAAAATACCTGTTTTAATTTAATACTAATTTAAAAATTTTAACGATACCCAATTGTTCCTTTCCAATTTTTCTTCAAATTTTAACAAATGCTTTTCGCATTCTGCCTGAATCATTGGAATATCGGTATTATAAAATCCGCTTAAAAACAACATCCCATTTTCATTTAAACAAGATACGTAAGTTTCCATGTCTTGCATTAAGATATTGCGATTAATATTAGCTATTATTACATCATACTTTTTACCTTTTAAAGCAGTAGCATCACCTTCTATAACTGTAATATGCTTAGAATTATTATGTTCTACATTTTCTAAACTGTTTAAATAACACCAGTTATCATAATCTACAGCTTCTAACGGTTTTGCGCCTTTTATTTCTGCTAAAATAGCAAGAACACCTGTACCACAACCCATATCTAAAACAGACTTCCCTTCGAAATCATTTTTTAAAATATGCTGAATCATCATATGCGTAGTTTCATGATGCCCTGTTCCAAAACTCATTTTTGGCTCAATTACAATGTCATAAAGAGTATCTGACTTTTCATGAAATGGTGCACGAACCGAACATCTATTATCAACAATAATTGGGTTAAAATTTTTCTCCCATTCTTCATTCCAATTGGTTTGCTCTATATCGTTAAACTCAAAAGTAATTTCAAATTCATCAGAGCTTAAAATTTGAATATCATCCAAAATATTAGCATGCCATTCTTCCTTTTGAATATAAGCTGTTGCTCCATATTCGTTTTCAACAAAACTTTCAAAACCGGCATAACCTAGTTCTGCAATAAGAATTTCTACTCCTGGTTGAAGTGGTGTTACTTTAAAGTCGTAACCTACATATATGATGTTTGACATAACCGATTTTTTCGACCACAAAGATAGCTTTAAATACTATAACAATGATTTCACTATAGCTAATTTTAACAAACAGTTATTTTAATATTAAGAACTAAAAAAGACCTGTTAAATTTAAAACTTAACAGGTCTTTTATATATTTATCTGTACTTAAAAAGAGTACATCCAAAAATATTATTTAATTAAAACGCTTGTACGATAGCTAAAAAGTCGTCTGCACTAAGAGCAGCACCACCAATTAATCCACCATCTACATCTGGCTTAGAGAAAATCTCTTTTGCATTTGCTGGCTTAACACTTCCTCCATAAAGAATAGAAACGTTATCTGCAACCTCAGCACCATACTTGTCTACTAATGTTTTTCTAATAAACGCATGCATATCTTGCGCTTGCTCTGGAGTAGCAGTTTCACCTGTTCCTATTGCCCAAACTGGCTCATATGCTAATACTATATTTTTGAAAGCCGATGCTTCTAAATGAAATAATGCATTCTTGATTTGGCTACCAACTACTGCTTCTTCATTTCCTGCTTTTCTATCGGCTAATACTTCACCAAAACAAAAAATAACTTCAATTTTATTTGCCAATGCTGCATCAACTTTTTTTGCTAATAAAGCATCGTCTTCACCAAAATACTCTCTACGCTCAGAATGTCCTAAAATAACAGTTTTAACGTCTATCGATTTTAACATTTGTGCCGAAATCTCTCCTGTATATGCTCCATTTTCTGCAAAATGCATATTTTGAGCAGCTACTTTTACTTTAGATTTTCTAGTTAATTTTGCTATACGCTCTAAATTCACAGACGTTGGAGCTATTATAACCTTAGTTCCTTTTACTTTGTTTTTTCTAACTAATTTCGCAACTTGTTTTGCTAACTTTTTTGATGCTGATAAATCATTGTTCATTTTCCAGTTTCCGGCTACGATATTTTTTCTCATAATCTTGTATTAACCTCTTAGAAAGAGAGGGATATATTTATTTAAAATTAATTATTTCAAACTCTTGAAATGCTAAAATAGTTATTTTTTTAATGCTTCTATTAACTTATCGTCATCAGCTTCAATAACATCAAATACAACAATTTCGCCAACTTTATTTATTACCATATATCTAGGAATCCAACTAATATTTGTAAAATCTGCAAAAGGGCAATCTTTTCCGTTTTGCATATAGTAGTGATCACCAACAACATTATATTTTTTTATACCACGTTTCCATGCATCTTCACCTCTATCTAGAGACAAAAATACATAAGCCACATTTTCATATTCTGACTGTAATGCTTTTACTCTTGGCATACCTTGAATACAATCACTACACCAAGATGCCCAAATATCAATAACTATTGTTTTTCCTTTATGAGCTGCCAATATATCTTGAAAAGTAATTGAATTTCCTTCTAAGGTTGTAAATGTATCATTTAACGCTTCCGCAGAAAACTCTTTTGGAGCTTCTTCACAACTTAAAAAACCGATTAATAAGATGGCAATGTATTTTATTTTATTCATTCTGATTTACTCGATAATCGAGATTTAAATGCTTCGAAATGTTAATATCTTTTCTTTATGAATGCTTCGTGAACTTGCACCGAGGTAATTTACTTTTTTATATTAAAGAAACTTATTCTAAGTTAACTTTTGGATCTAACCAAACATAGATTAAGTCGACAAAAATATTGATAATTACAAACATAACCGCTATTACTAAAACAGCGCCCATAATTACTGGTAAATCTAAAGTATTAAGTGCATTTACTATTTCTTTTCCAAGGCCATTCCAACCAAAAATATACTCTACAAAAACTGCCCCTGCCAACATAGACGCAAACCAACCAGAAATTGCGGTAACTACTGGATTTAATGCGTTTTTTATGGCATGCTTTTTAATAATTTGAAACTCGCTTAATCCTTTTGCTCTTGCAGTTCTTATATAATCTTGATTAAATACTTCTAATAATGAATTTCGCATGAGCTGAATAACTACAGCCAACGGACGAATACCTAAAACCACAGCTGGTAATATTAAGTTTTTCCATTTAATATGCATGGCTTCACCAAAATCATCTAACTCATGCAAACTACCTGTCATTTCTAAACTGGTATATTTATGTAACACAAAACCAAAAAACCAAGCAAATAATATAGCGCTAAAAAAGGAAGGCACACTCATACCTAATGTGCTAAATATTTGAATGATTTTATCTAACCATTGGTCTTTATATAAAGCGGAAACAATGCCTAATAATACACCCAAAATAATAGCGATTACTATCGCAGATACTGCTAAAACGAATGTATTTGGTAGCGTCTCACCTAAAACTTGGCTAACTTTTTTACCTTGTTTTGTAAAGGACTCTCGTAAATAAGGTGCTTTTATTACGGTTGATGTATTCCCTAGTGTAAGTAACGTTACCGCATTATATTTACCGTCCTTTAAAAAGGTGTAATCTTCTGTTTGATTTGAATGAAACGATATAGGTAATAAATCGTTTATGTAATAAAAATACTGAGTAATTAAAGATTTATCAAAACCATATTTTTGCTTTACGGCATCAACTTGTTCTGCGGTTTGATTTTGCCCCAACATCATTTTTGCGGGATCACCTTGCATTACATTAAATAAAAAAAAGATAACAGTGACTACCCCAAATAATGTGAGTAAAGCGTAACCGGTTTTTTTAAATAAATAATTTATCAGTTGTTTATTTTTTTAATACAATTTGAACAAAACCACTATAATTACTATTATAAATTGCATTTATAGAATCCATAGCTTTTTGATTATCCTTTGTAATATAAATTTCTTTAATATCTTCTGTATTTAAAGCTTTATACTCCTCTTCAGTAGAAATTTCATTATCAATTAAATATAAAACGTCATCGCTTATAACTGGTTTCACCTTACGTTCAACCTTGGGTAATTCTAAATACTCAAGATCATTATAATGTAACTTTTGCTTAACCGTACCCTTATCTAATTCTAAAATACCAGGGTTAGCACGCACTACAGTTTTAAGTGCTTTTTCATCACATAAATAAAACTCAAAATCTATATTGTAAGCATCTTTAATACGTTGTTTAGCATCCGCTCCAGATGCTGTTAATCCAATTATATTGTAGCCTTGACGTCTAGCTTCATCTTGTAACCCTTTTAACTTTACAGCACCTTGAGCTTCTATCTTATTTAAATCATAAGAAACCACTACTATTAAATTGTCTTCGTTTAAAAACTGCTCTGTTAAATCGGCCTCTGCGCTTTCTATCGAAAAATCGTAAATAGGCGGTGTATAACCTTCTTTTATAACCTCGCTGTCTACGCTTACATAATCGCCTTCAACCTCTGGATAAGAACCGTCTGTGATAAATACTTTTTCTTCACCGTTTACGTTAAATTTCCAATAAAACTCTTGAATAGGTTTTGGTGCATCTTCAGGAGTACTCATGCCTTCTTGAATATTAGCTCCAATTTTATAACCTCTAAAATCTTTAGCTGGTAAATGTAAAAGCACATGATAACCAAACCATAAACTAAATATAAAACTTAATAACGCCAATATTGTAGTTTGTAATTTCCCAAATACTGGTTTTATATGCTTTACACCTAAAAACAATATTAAAATAAAGAATAGTAGGACCAAATCTTTAGTAAAACTTTCCCATGGTGTTAGTTTTAAAGCATCTCCAAAACAGCCGCAGTCTTTTACTTTATCAAAATACGCCGAATAAAAGGTTAAAAACGTGAAGAAAACAATCATTAATAACAAGCTCCAAACTGTAAATTTTGCCTTGTACCCTATTATTAAAAACACACCTAAAACGACTTCAAAAACAACAACTAAAACTGAAATCATTAAAGCATACGGAATTAAAAATTCCATATTTAAAACATCTGCACTAAAATATTCTTGGAGTTTATACGAAAACCCTAATGGATCATTCAGTTTTATTAATCCAGAAATTATAAATAGAACACCTACAAATATTCGACTTATGGCTACTAATACTTTCATGTTATGCTTCCTTTAAATGAATCATAGCGAAAATAGCATAATTAATCATGTCTTGATAATTTGCATCAATACCTTCACTAACTAACGTTTTCCCTTTATTATCTTCAATTTGCTTAACGCGTAATAGTTTTTGTAAAATTAAATCTGTTAAACTGCTTACTCGCATATCACGCCATGCTTCACCGTAATCGTGGTTCTTATCTTCCATCAATTGTTTGGTTATAGCTATTTGTTTTTCATACATGCCTTTTGCTTCTTCAGTATTTAAGTCTGGTTGTTCTACCACACCCTTTTCTAACTGAATTAAAGCCATTACCGAGTAATTTATAATACCAATAAATTCACTGACTTCGCCTTCATCAACCTTTCTAACCTCATTTTGTTGAAGTCCTCTAATACGTTGTGCTTTAATAAAAATTTGATCTGTAAGTGATGGTAAACGTAGTATTCTCCATGCACTTCCATAATCAGTCATTTTTTTTACAAATAAACTTTTACACGTATCTATAACAGCATCGTATTGTTTTGAAGTATCTTGCATAAATAAATTGAATTTTCCGTAAATTTCGCATAAATAATTAGAAAGTTCAAGGTTTATGGTTTAAAGTTTTAAACTATGTACAAACAGCTTAGAAAACAGTATAAATGACTATTAATTGCAAAGGACAACTTATAGATTTATCATCGCCAAAAATCATGGGGATTTTAAACATAACTCCAGACTCTTTCTACGATGGAGGGTCTCATGAAAATGAAAAAGACATATTAAATCACGTTGACTCTATGTTAAATCATGGTGTAACTTTTATTGATATTGGCGCCTATAGTTCGCGCCCAAATGCTGAACACGTGAGTGAAACCACAGAATTAAAACGCATTGTCCCTATAGTTAAATTGATTTTAAAGGAATTTCCAGAGGCTTTAATTTCTATTGATACCTTTAGAAGTGAAGTCGTTAAACAAACTATAGAAGCTGGTGCTGCTTTAATTAATGATATTTCGGCAGGAAAACTTGATGATAACATGTTGCAAACTGTTGCCAATTTACACGTGCCTTATATTATGATGCACATGCGTGGAACTCCGCAAACCATGCAACAACAAACAGATTACGATAATTTAACTAAAGAGATCATCTTTTATTTTTCTGAACGCATTACTGAAGCTAGAACATTAGGTATTGTAGATATGATTATTGATCCTGGATTTGGTTTTGCAAAAACACTAGATCAGAATTATGAATTATTAAAGGATCTTGAATTATTAAAAATGCTAGACAAACCTATTCTTGCCGGTATATCTAGAAAATCTATGATTTATAAAAAATTAGAAACTACTGCCGAGGAAGCTTTAAACGGAACTTCTGTTTTAAATACTGTGGCATTGCAAAAAGGTGCTTCTATTTTACGAGTTCACGATGTTAAAGAAGCTATGGAATGTGTTAAGTTGATTGAAGCATTGAATTAGAAATAATCTTAAAACTTATGAATAAAACAATTTCAGATTTCTCTTTTAGTCTTATGATTTGGCAAACATTTATTTTAATTTATATTGGTCTTTGGGTGTACTGTTTAATATATCTTTTAAGAAATGAATTTAAAAATAGCACAGGAACAATTTGGTTATTAATAGTCCTTTTTAATTCCTTTTCTAGGCGTTATTTTATACTTGTCTATAGGAAAAAAGGATAAGATTACTTCCCATACTAAAAAGGCTTAAACTATGAAAAAAAATTATAAGTCTTATCATATTAACTATTCTCTTTTCCTGCGGAAATGAAAAAGTAATACTTCTTCCAGAAATTAATCATTCAAATATTACTGAAATACAAGATGTTTCGGCTGCATATTTATTTTATGATGAAACTAAAAAAGATAGTGTAGAACTTAATAGAAAAAACTTGATTAGCACAACAAACTGGCTTGTTAATGTGGATAAACGTCTGACTTTAAAACAAGTTATTCCTCATATAAAATACCTGCAAGAGAAAAAGCAAAACTCTAGTCATAAGAATAAAGATGCTAAAAATTATTTTACTTGTAACGATACAAGCATAAAGAATTTAGGGTTTATTGAGTTTACTAATATTATTTATCGTAAAAAACGAATTACAAATATAATTGCCGAAGAAACATCAAAAACAGTACTATATTTCACTTCATTAGACGATATAAAAATGAATATTTATCATTCAGATATTAATGGAGTAATTAATGACCTTCAAGATTTAATTACATCTAAAAACACCAATTTAAGTATTAATTTATGCTTTAACGGAAACCTCATATTTCAAGACTATATTTCCTTTAAATCAAAGTTATCTAAATTAAAAAAAGTAACTATTCAGATATCAAAAGAAGAATTCATTTCTAATTAACCATATTTTATTAAATTTACAAAAACCCATAGCCTTTGGAGATTTTCAATGACATTTTAAACTTGCGCTTTATAGATTACATTGATGTAATTCTTGTCGCTCTACTACTCTATTATGTTTACAAACTTGTAAAAGGAACGGTTGCCATAAATATTTTTATAGGTATCATCATTATTTATTTGGTTTGGAAACTTACCGAGTTTCTTAATATGGAACTGCTTACTGGTATTTTTGGTGGTTTTATGAAAGTGGGAATTATTGCTTTGATTGTAGTCTTTCAGCCAGAAATTAGAAAGTTCCTTCTTATGGTTGGTTCTACAAACTTTAATAGACGTCGCGAATTTTTACAACGTTTCAAATTTTTAAAAACTGACATTACTGAAGACTCAACAGACATTGAAGCCGTTATTTCTGCTTGCAATAAAATGTCGATGTCAAAAACAGGAGCTTTAATAGTTTTTGAACGTAATAACAATCTAGATTTTCTTGCAACTTCTGGTGACGAAATGAATATTCAAGTTACACAACCTATTATTGAAAGTATCTTTTTTAAGAATAGTCCATTGCATGACGGAGCCATTATTGTGAATGATAACATCGTGAAAGCCACTAGAGTTATTCTTCCTGTAAACAATGAGAAAAATATTCCTCAACGTTTTGGTTTACGTCACAGAGCAGCTATTGGTATTACTGAAAAAACAGATGCTTTAGCTTTGGCTGTAAGTGAAGAAACAGGGCATATCTCTTATTTTAAAGATGGTGAATTTATTGCTTTTGAAGATACTAATACATTAATTAATATGATTAAAGAGGGTTTAGCTTAATAAACTGTAAAAGCACGAAATACAAAGCGGTGACCCGTTTAATATCAAAACATTTGCCTATCTGAATACTAGAAGTACTTTTGTTATTTGTAGACATTTCAAATACAATACAAAAAGCTTTGTGTAAACTCAATTTCACCTTATGAATAAAGTATTAGCAGTCGCAGCTCCAACATGATTACAACCGTAGTAATGATAGGTATGACCTGACTTCTTACATCTCTTAATACTTATGCATTTTATACAAGTAAAACTGTTTGAACGTTTTATTCCTGCTAAATAACCCTCGCAAGCATCATCATTGGATAATTCTTTTATAAAGTTTAGTATCCTTTGATCTTCTATAACTTTCATAATCGTTGATTTTATTGGCTTTAAAAACAGAATATAAATGGACAACTCAGTAAACCTTAATTTAACATTCTGGTTTTTAATGTATTAAATTGCTTTTTTCGTTATAAAAATAAGATTAAACAACAACATAACGTGCTTAAAATCAAAAGATTAACATGCATCATGTAAATCAGTAAATAAAACGTCTAACCTCATGTTTTATATTAAAAAATATTTATAGATTCGCGAAAAAAAACACTTAAAAAATTATGAAAAAAATTTTACTCCCTTTAGCTTTATTAAGCACAATTTTAGCAGCAACAGCTCAAATATCAGATTCAACTCCATATTCTCTGCCATCATATAATACGGAATATAATATGTTTGAAAGTATAGAGTTTAAAGGTACATCACTAGTATTAGGTCCTTTAGGTTAGATTGGAGACCCCTATACTTATCTATATTATAATACAGCTGTTTTTCCAGATTTTATAATTAATGAAACTGCTACTATAAAACTAAATGCCTATTCTATACTTGATATAGAGCCTTCTTACTTTGCTCTATGGATAGACTATAATCAAAACAACACATTTGAATTAACAGAGTTAGTTATGCAAAACTCTAATACGATAAATACTTTTTTACCATCTATGACTGGTTCTAACCTTATCATAGATAAAACTATAACAGTTCCTGCTACAGCAAAAATTGGAAAGACACGAGCTAGATTAATACGTAGTGAAAATATAGATGATTTATTTACATATGACCCTTCTTTTATCTTAGATTCCTCACATTTTTCGCCTAAAGATTTTTCTGATTTTTCGATTGGAGCCTCTTATGATTTTGATATTAATATCGTAAATAATTCATTAGGAATAAATAAAAAAGCTTTAAGTGACTTAATAAAAATATATCCAAACCCTACAAAAGGTAAAATCTTTATTGAGAATAACTCTAACACAAATTTAAAGTTTAGTATAGCTGATTTATTTGGAAACAAAATATCTAATACACAAAACGACCACATCGACCTTTCTAATTATAGTACTGGAATATATATTATTAATATAACAGACAATGAAGGCAATAAAATATCAAAAAAAATAATAGTTGAATAACAAATTATATACAGTAAAAATCACATGTTTTTATTATGAATAACTACAGCCTTTTAAATAGATATATTCTATTTAAAAGGTTTTTTTTATAGTTCGCGATACGATACTCTCTTTTTCTTCTAAAAACTGAACTTCATGAAGGTTTTTGTAGCAACCGTTTTCCATTTGAAGCAATTCTTGATGTGTACCTTGTTCCACAATATTTCCAGTATCCATAACAATAATTTTGTCTGCCTTTTTTATAGTTGCTAATCTATGCGCAATTACTATAGATGTTCTTCTTTTTGTAATTTTATCTGTTGCATTTTGAATTAATTGCTCAGAATGCGAATCAACAGATGACGTAGCTTCATCCAATATCAAAATACTGGGATTGGTAACATAAGCTCTTAAAAATGATATAAGCTGACGCTGACCAGAGGATAACATCACGCCACGTTCCCTAACATTATAATGATACCCATTGGGCAAAGTAGAAATAAAATCATGTACACCAATATCTTTTGCAGCTTGCACAACTTCAGCTTCAGTAATTTCAGTATTATTTAAGGTTATATTATTTAAAATAGTATCTGCAAATAAAAATACATCTTGTAATACTACAGCTATTTGAGTTCTTAATGAATTTAAAGTCACCTCTTTCACATTATTACCATCAACACAAATAGTACCAGATTTAATCTCGTAAAAACGATTTAGTAAATTAATAATTGTTGATTTTCCTGCTCCTGTTGCTCCAACAATTGCAACCGTTTCGCCGGCTTTTACATCAAAAGAGATACCTTTTAATACCGCTTCGTCTTTAACATAATTAAAATACACATCTTTAAAGCTAATATCTCCTTTAAAATTTTCTGCAATATGTTTACCGTTATCATCAATTTGAGATGTAGTATCTATCACTTTAAAAACTCTATTGGCAGCAACCATACCCATTTGCAACGCATTAAACTTATCTGCAATTTGTCTTAATGGTCTAAACAATTTAGGAATAAACATCACAAAAGCGAAAAGCGTTCCTGTTGTTGCGACATCACCCGCTCCAATATTCAATGCACCGTACCATACCACTAAACCTGTGGCAACAGAGGCGCAAAATTCTGGTATTGGAAAAAATATAGAGTTATACCAAATGGTTTTTAACCAACCTTTTTTATGTCTTCCATTAATAGCTCTGAACTTTTCATTTTCAACATCTTCACGTGCAAAAAGTTGTAATATTTTCATACCAGTTAAGCGCTCTTGCACAAAAGAATTTAAATTAGAAACCTCTGTTCTCACTTCTTCAAAAGCAGATTTCATATACTTCTGGAAAATTTTAGTAGCATATAAAACTATAGGAAGCATAGCAAAAACAATAAGACTTAGCTGCCAACTCATAAAAATCATAACTACAGAAACAACAATCATAGTCAAGAAATCTCTAAAAATCATAAAAAGTCCTTGACTAAAAATATCGGCAATACGTTCCATATCTGTTACAGATCTTGTAATAAGAACCCCAACAGAAGAATTATCATAATACTTCATTTTAAAACGAAGTAAATGATTAAACAATTTCACTCTAATATCTTTTACTACACTTTGCCCCAACCAACCCGAATAAAAAATAAAAAGAAGTTGAATAAGAAATTCTAATACCAAAAGGCTAACCATTAAAATAATAAGAAATAAAAATCCTTCCTCTGCTCTATTAGTTAAATTATTATCTATAGATTTTTGCAGTAAAACTGGCGTTGCAACCCCTAACAAAGCAATAACAATTACAGATACGAACACACCAGAAAATACCAATTTATAGGGTTTTATAAACTGAAAAAGACGCTTAAATAAGGTAATATCAAAAATTTGTTCTTTCTTTTTACTCATCTATATTTTTATATGATCTGGGTATTCAATTTTTGTTAAATATAAGGCATGTGCCGGAACAGAAAACCCTGCTTCACTCCTATTCTTCGATTTTATTATGGCATGTAAATATTCTACTTCAAACTTTCCTATACCAATGTTTATCATTGTGCCTACAATGGCTCTAACCATGTTTCTTAAAAACCGGTTTGCTTTTACAACAAAATGAAGCTCATCATTTTCATAAAACCATTCGGCTTTCATAATATCACAATTATACGTTTTTACATCTGTATTGCTCTTTGAAAAACATTGAAAATCTTTATACTCAAATAAAATTTTCGCAGCTTTGTTCATCTTATCAATATCTAGTTTCTGTTTTACAAAAAAGACATTGTTAAACGTAAAGGCATTTTTAGTTAACGACACTCTATATAAATATTCTCTACTCAAGGCGTCAAAACGTGAGTGCGCCTCATCATCAACCTTAAAAATGGTATGTATTGCGACATCTTTTGGTAAGATTGAATTAAGCTTATAAACAATATTGCTACCCTCTAAATCTACAGTGGTATCAAAATGCGTATACATTTCTGTAGCATGCACACCTGTATCAGTTCTGCCAGCCCCCATAATGGAAATCTTTTCATTTAAAAGTGTTGATAATCCTTTTTCAATAACTTCTTGAACAGATATGGCATCTGGTTGAATTTGCCAACCGTGATATGCAGCGCCATTATATGAAAGTTTTATAAAATATCGCAAGCTATTTATATACTTTTGTTTGAATAACAAATATAGATAGATTTGTTGTGCTTGCGAAGTGACTCATCTTAATTATATATTAAAATAATTTAATGAAAAAGATATTATTACTATCAGACACCCACAGTTATATTGATGATGACATATTAAAATATGTAAAACAAGCAGATGAAGTATGGCATGCCGGAGATATAGGCGATTTAAAAGTAACCGACACACTTAAAGCCTTAAAACCTTTAAAGTGTGTTTATGGTAATATTGATAATTCTGAAATACGGAGAGAATTTCCTGAAAACAATCGCTTTATGTGTGAAGGTGTTGATGTTTGGATAACCCATATTGGCGGTTACCCAAAGGCTTATGATGTTAGAATTAGAGATGAAATTAGAACTAACCCACCAAAACTTTTTATTTCTGGGCACTCTCATATTCTAAAAGTGATGCCAGATAGTAAATTAGGGCTTTTACATATGAATCCTGGTGCGGTTGGTAAACATGGGTTTCATAAAGTGCGTACCATGCTACGTTTTACTATTGATGGAAAAAAGATTGATAAACTAGAAGTGATTGAATTTCCCGTAAGGCATCCTTAATTTTCAAATAAAAGACCGATTTACAGATATTTAGTTTTTAAAAAAGAGATCAATCTTATGAATAATTGTAAATTTGCAGCCATTTATAAATAATATTATGAGTCAAGTAAAAGAAAATGATACGGTAAAAGTTCATTACACAGGTAAATTAGGTAATGGTCAAGTTTTTGATAGTTCTTTAGAAAGAGATCAATTGGAAGTAACTCTTGGTCAAGGAATGCTAATTCCTGGTTTTGAAAAGGGTATTATCTCTATGGAATTAAACGAGAAAAAAACAATTAATATTCCTGTTGTAGAAGCTTATGGTGATGTGCAAAAAGAATTGTTTTATGATGTAAAGAAAGAACAACTTCCTCAAGATATGGCTCCAGAAGTTGGAATGGGATTAGCTTCTAAAGATGCAGATGGTAGAGAGGTACAATTTCGTATTGCTGAAGTTAAAGAAGATCATATTGTTGTTGATGCTAATCACCCATTAGCTGGACATGATTTAGTTTTTGATTTAGAACTTGTTGAAATAAAATAATAATAATTCATTTTAATGAATATTTAAAAGTCTGAACCTTTGTTCAGGCTTTTTTTTTGTGGCAAAGACTAAAAACTATTCAAGATTATAAGGTGTGTTCAGTTTTTTGTTGCAAGTCCACCTTGTAAAACAATTTACAGAATACTCTTCAATTAAAAATTGATATTGAGTTCGTAATAATATCAATCAAAAAATCTCATTATATATCCTCAATCATTTATTATAATGGATGTTTTAATTCTGCCAAAGGTAGACTAACTTTAAATATTGATTTTATTAGAAAATGTATTCCTGAAAGTAGCGGAAAAGATAATCTAAATGCTATTTGATGTGATACTGAAACAAGTTCAGCACAAGGGAAATATAGCGGAAAGCCCGCCTCCTTGGGTAACGACCAAACATAAAAAAGCCCAAAATCTTCATCTTGGGCCTACGCACTAATTAAGATGTCAGGTGTTTATCGTAATCTATCTACAGATTTTACAAGATCTTCATCCTTCTTGATGGCCTTATTGGCTAAAGCCAACAACACGATAGAAACAAGAGGGAGAATCATCCCAATACCATTCTCAGAAACCGCCGTCTCTCCTGGTAAGTTTTGTAATTGATATACAAAAAAGCCTAATAAAATAAAGTTTAATATGATGTTAAGTCGACCCAACATAAATTGAGACTTCCTATTTTTATACATAAATATTGATATTATAGATAATGTTGCAGAGCCAAGGAACATACCAAGGTACAACATATCATCTTTAGCGAATACTTGTACACCATCTTTTGTTACCCACAAATGCAGTGCAAATGTAAGACCTGCAGAGATTCCTGCAGATAATAAAAGATAAATGGTTTGTATACGTTGTAACATGTTTTATTAAAACTAGAAGTCAAAAATAATAGTTTCTTTTGAAAAAGACCCCTTAAAAATTAAAATAAAGTTGTATAATTGCATTAATAATTCCCAACAACCACAATAGCAGGTTGTTAATTCTTCAGATTAAAATTATTTTTTTCAGAATAACTCAAATTATTTTTTCAATAAAATATCCAATTAAACATCAATGTTTGAAATTTCACAATTAAAAGAAAAAAAACTCACTGACCTACAGGAGATTGCAAAAAAATTGAACGTACCTAAATATCGTTCTTTAAAAAAATTAGATTTAGTATACCAAATATTAGATCAACAAGCTTCAGACCCTAAAGCTGTTAAAGCTGTTGTAGCTCCCGCAGAAACAACAGAAGCTAAAACAGAAAAGAAACCCGCTGCTAGAAAACCTAGACAACGTGTACAAAAGCCAGTTAAGCGCGAAGCTAAACCTACTGAAATAAAAACTGAGGACGTTGCTAAAGAGGAAGTAAAAAACGTTACTAAAAAAGAAGCTGCTCCAGTTACAGAAAAAAAAGAAGCTGCCCCGGCTGCTAAACCAACACCTACTCCTACTGGAGAAACTCCTACTGTTATTGCAGAAAGAAAACAAGCGCATAAACCAAACCCTAGACCAAAACAAAACAACGATAGACAGTCTAAGCCTCAGCATAAAAGAGATAACAACAATCAACATAAAAATAAAAACCAGAAAAACGGAAACGTTGATACTGGTAACAAAGATGGTCGTAACCGTTACCGTGAACCAGATTTTGAATTTGATGCCATTATAGAAAGTGAAGGTGTTTTAGACATTATGCAAGATGGTTATGGTTTTTTACGTTCATCTGATTATAACTATTTATCATCACCTGATGATATTTATGTGTCACAATCACAAATACGCTTATTTGGATTAAAAGTTGGTGATACTGTTTTAGGGCATGTACGCCCACCAAAAGAAGGTGAAAAATATTTCCCTTTAATTAAGGTTAGTAGAATTAATGGTCAAAACCCTAACGTAGTAAGAGACAGAGTTGCTTTTGAACATTTAACACCTTTATTTCCTGAAGAAAAATTTAACCTTGCCGGAAGACAAAGTACTATTTCTACAAGAATTATGGACTTATTCTCACCTATTGGTAAAGGGCAACGTGGTATGATTGTGTCGCAACCTAAAACTGGTAAAACCATGTTACTTAAGGATGTTGCCAATGCTATTGCTGCTAATCATCCTGAAGTTTATCAAATGATTTTATTAATTGATGAACGTCCTGAGGAGGTTACAGATATGCAACGTAACGTACAAGGTGAAGTTATAGCGTCTACTTTTGATAAAGAAGCTCATGAACACGTTAAGATTGCTAATATTGTTTTAGAAAAAGCAAAGCGATTGGTTGAATGTGGACACGATGTTGTGGTTCTTTTAGATTCTATTACACGTTTAGCAAGAGCTTATAACTCTGTACAACCTGCATCTGGTAAAATATTAAGTGGTGGTGTTGATGCTAACGCATTACACAAACCTAAACGTTTCTTTGGTGCTGCTCGTAATATTGAAAACGGTGGTTCTTTAACTATTATAGCTACTGCTTTAACTGAAACTGGCTCTAAAATGGACGAAGTTATTTTTGAAGAGTTTAAAGGAACTGGTAACATGGAACTACAATTGGATAGAAAAATATCTAATCGTAGAATCTTCCCTGCTATTGATCTTACGTCTTCTAGTACGCGTCGTGATGATATTTTATTAGACCCTACAACTATTCAACGTATGTGGGTAATGCGTAAATATCTTGCAGATATGAATCCAGTTGAAGCCATGGAGTTTATTAATGACCGTTTCAAGCAAACTAAAAACAACGAAGAGTTTTTAATATCTATGAACGGATAATAAAACAATTCTTTTTAATATAAACTAAGCCTTGATTTATCAAGGCTTTTTTATTTCTTTTTTTAACAACGAAATAGAACTTCTATTTTTATTTAAAGACAACACAAACAAAAAGCCTTAGCAAAATATGCTAAGGCTTTTTATAAATTTAGAAACGAATTGTTTTATGATTCGTTTCTAATATGCATTTAAACGATCTCTGTACTCTTTTAAGTCAGATATATTCATCTTATTGTTAAGATTTCTTGTAAGCGCTATTAAATACTTAAGGCTATCTACAGGAGTAGTTTCAGGCATTTCAATAACATCCTCTTCTGACACTTCATCTTCATCAACATCTTCTATAATAGGAATAAGAAAAGAACCTGTTGATTCTATATGCTCATAAGTTAGTCTAAGAACTTTTACAACTAAAGGCACTTGTTGCTCTAACGCATAAGTTCTTAATTCTTTTATGTCGTCAATTAATGTATCTGTATTAATTCCTGCTTCATCAAGATTTCCCAGAATCTTATCGATTATTTTAATTGCTTTTTGATTTTCCAAAAGTGGTAAATATTAGTGTGATTAATTAACTTTTAATAATTGCAAATTTATATTTTTATTGAGTCATTAAAAATCAAAAACGTGTATTTATTTATCTTAAAAAAAAAAAAAAATGAATATCCGTAATTAGGCATAATTATAAAAAAGACTTATTTTAGATAAAAAAATAAGGATGAATATTTTCAGTTTTATAGCCCATTCTGATAGTGAGGAGTCCTGTCGTAATCACTTTAAGGCAGAGCGAGATAAAATAG
>CALKXS010000097.1 GCA_938003745.1 uncultured Algibacter sp. | reverse complement strand
ACAAAATAAAAGGAAAGTATCTTCAATTATACCTCAATGAATTTGTATATAAATTAAACCGAAGATACTTTGAAGATAAACTCTTTGATAGACTTGTAATAGCAAATATTACTGGATTATGTGTGAAAACGGATATTCAATGATAATTTAAAAAGTAACTAATTCAATTACATAAGACGCTTCTTGCTATATGCAGAAGCGTTTTTTTATTTTTCAATAAATTAGAAAAAAAATATTAATCATGAAATATCTCATAATAATAGTTTTTCTAATTATTACAACTCCTCTATTTGCTCAAGACAATATTCAACTTGATCCAAAATTAAAAAATATAAAGTGGCTATCTGGAAACCGGAAAGGAGAAGCTTTTGGTGGTTTAACGGAAGAAAACTGGAGTAAACCATCTGGAGGTTCAATGATGGCAACATTCAAACTCATTAATGACGATAAGGTTCCTTTTTATGAAATTGAAATTATTAGAGAAATTGAAAACTACTTAGTCCTTCAGCTAAAACATTTTAATAATGATTTAAAAGGTTGGGGAAACAAAAGATGAAACCATAGACTTCCCTTTAAAATCAATAACAAAAACTAAGGTGATATTTGAAGGCATGACTTTTGAATATGTAACTAGTAACGAAATGAATGTTTATGTAGATATACATCAAAAAAATGGCACTATTGAAACAGTTAAATTCAATTATAAAAAATAATTAATGTTTGTTTTTTTATCAAAAACATTAACAAATTCTTATGAACGTTTTTCTGTAATTTTGAAAAAAAACCACAACTAATGAAAGCACAACTACGCTTATTATTAATTCTTATAATTATACCAATATTAACTATTGAGGCTCAAGGATTACTCTCAAAAAAAACCAATTTTACAAGGCAAGATACCTTAAGAGGAAGTATAACTCCAGAACGAGAATGGTGGGATTTAACCTATTATCATTTAGACATAAAAGTAGACCCAAGCAATAAATTCATTTCTGGTAAAAACACCATTCAATATAAGGTTTTAGACAGCAACTTTGTTATGCAAATTGATTTGCAATCTCCTATGAAACTTCTAAAGGTTATTCAAAATGAAAAAGAATTAGAAATTAAACATGATGGTAATGCCCATTTCATTTCTCTTATAGATAAACAAAACATTGGAGACTTAAACAGTTTAGATGTTTATTACGAAGGTAATCCTAAAGAGGCAGTAAACGCACCTTGGGATGGCGGAATTTCATGGAAAAAAGACACCAACGGCAATGATTTTATAGCTTCTTCTTGTCAAGGTCTAGGAGCTAGTGTTTGGTGGCCATGTAAAGACCATATGTATGACGAGGTTGATAGTATGAAAATAAGTGTTAACGTACCTAGTAAATTAACAAATATATCAAATGGTAGATTGAGATTAGTAGAACGGTTTGGTGATACAAAAACGTTTCATTGGTTTGTAAAAAACCCAATAAACAACTATGGCGTTAACATTAACATAGGTAATTATACTAATTTTTCTGAAGTTTATGATGGCCAAGGAGGAAATTTAGATTTAAACTATTATGTTTTAAAAGATAATCTTGAAAAGGCAAAAGAACATTTTAAGGACGCTCCAAAAATGATGAAAGCTTTTGAGCATTGGTTTGGTCAATACCCTTTTTATGCAGATAGTTTTAAATTGGTGGAAGTGCCGTATTTAGGCATGGAACATCAAAGTTGTGTTACCTATGGAAATAAATACAAAAACGGTTATTTAGGTCGTGATCTATCTGGAACTGGTTGGGGTTTAAAATTCGATTTTATAATTATTCATGAATCTGGACATGAGTGGTTTGCAAATAACATTACAAATAAAGATGTTGCAGACATGTGGATTCATGAAGGTTTTACTTCATATTCTGAAAACCTCTTCTTAGACTATTACTACGGTAAAGAAGCATCTGCAGAGTATGTTATAGGAACTAGAAAAAATATTACTAATGATAGACCTTTAATTGGGAACTATAACGTAAACAAAGAAGGCTCTGGAGATATGTATTATAAAGGAGCAAATATGCTTCACACTCTAAGACAACTAATTAAAGATGATGAAAAGTGGCGTCTAATTTTACGCAAGATGAATGTTGATTTTTATCACAAAACTGTAACAACACAACAAATTGAAAGTTTTTTATCTAAAGAATCAGGCATTGATTTAACCGCCTTTTTTAATCAATATTTAAGAACTATACAGATTCCAACCTTAGAGTTTTCACAAAAGAAAAAAACTTTAAAGTATAGATGGATAAACGTTGTGAATAATTTTGATATGCCTATTCAAATAAAAATAGGAGACAATGAACAATGGATTCATCCAAAATTTGAATGGCAGACATTAGAAACATCTTCTAACAAGATACCGATAACTATTGATAAAGATTTTTATATAAAAACTAAAAAACTGTAACTATTTTGGAAATCCCTAAACTTTATTTTGAACGTGATAATGATTGGTATGATTGGTGGACTTGTAACAAAAAAAAGGACTAATAGTTAAGAGCTATACAACTACGTTATAATTATTGATTTCTTATTCAAATTCCGATATTGTTTTATCTCATAAGATAGCATGTTTTTTTCTTATAATTACGCCTTATTTCAATCCATTGAAAAACGAATAATTCAGCTTACTATCTATAATTATATTTGTGTTTGTAAACCCATTATATTTTGAAGCTTTTAAAAAAGCTTTCTGCAACTGCATTATCTCAACAATTTCTTTTTCTACTCATGCTTTGTATGAGCATACCCTTATAGATTTTAAATACATTTATGATTTTTTGACTTGCATATTGGATACCTCTATCAGAATGAAATATAAGTTTTTGTGTTATTTGAGCTAATTTTATTGCCATAGAAGAAGCAACTAGTATCGTCTATTTGCTTGTCAAATTATCTGTCATAGAGTAACCCATCACTTTTAGATTAAGCAAATCTATGATAGCCATTAAATACATCCAAGCTTACTTCGTTTCTATACATGTAATATTAGATACCCATACTTAATTTGGACTTTTGATTTTAAAATTCTAATTTAGAATATTGCGAGAAATTGGGTAATTATGTTTGCTATCTGTTGTTGATTTAAATTTACGTGTTCTTTGCGCATAGAAACCATTAGTTTTCATTATTCTGACTACCTACTCTTGGCTTTTTGATATGGAATACATAAGCTCCTAATGCTGTTTTACACTTCCTTGGGCGTAATTTAATTCTGCTGCCTTTTGTTTAAAATCTGCACTGTAATTCTTCTTTGTTCTTAACAGAATATAAATTATGTATCTGAATATATTTCATATAAACGACCTATCAAATGTATTAAGTCCATAGCATTGATTGTCATTAATTAAGATTTCGTCTCCAAAAGAATCACATCTTTTTAATTTTTAAATATCATTTATTGATTGCTTATAAATAAATTTGATAGTTTTATTTTCAAAATTAATAGTATTACTATTATATTAGCAATTAATTAATTCTATTATGCACAATTTACTATCAAATTTAAAAATTGCAGTACCTAAAAAAATTTATGCTAAAGATCCTGAATCTTCAGAATTAGGAAAACGTATTATTGAACATAGTATTATATTAATCAATGATATTGGGTTTGATAGTTTTACGTTTAAAAAACTTGGTGTATTAATAGGGTCGAATGAAAGCTCTATTTATCGCTATTTTGAAAGTAAACATAAACTACTACTTTATTTATCTTCTTGGTATTGGGGATGGATTGAGTACCAATTAGTTTTTGAAACTCATAGCATTTCAGATGATAAAGAAAAACTTACCAAGGCTATAAGTATAGTATGCAGGACAACAAAGGAAGACAAGAACTTCTCACATATAAACGAAGTAATTTTGAATAGAATTATTATTAATGAAAACTCAAAATCGTTTTTAACCAAAGAGGTAGACCAAGAAAACAAAGATGGTTACTTTATTATATACAAGCGAATTATACAGCGTTTGAGAGATATGATTACTGGGGTAGCTCCAAACTATAAATATGCCTCATCCTTAGCAAGTACAATTTGCGAAGGTGGTTTACATCAACATTTTTTAAAAGATCATTTTTCATCAATAACAAATTGCAAGAATGATGTTTCCCCATCTACTTTTTTTATTGATTTGGTACTAAACACTTTAAAAATTTAATTTATGGAAAAACCAAACATGACCCCTTGGCAACGTTTACTCGGTTTGTTACAACTAGAAAAGAGAGACATTCTGCAAATATTTTATTATGCAATTTTCGCAGGTATAGTAGCCTTATCACTTCCTTTGGGTATTCAAGCCATTATTAATTTAATTCAAGGTGCGCAAATATCTACATCCTGGGTAGTCTTAGTGGTTTTAGTAACTCTTGGTGTTGCCTTTTCTGGAGCTTTGCAACTTATGCAATTAAGAATTATTGAAACTATACAACAACGTATTTTTACACGATCTTCTTTTGAATTGAGTTACCGTTTCCCAAAAATTAAGATGTCTGAATTGCGAAATTATTATCCACCAGAATTAGCAAATCGTTTTTTTGACACCCTTACTATTCAAAAAGGTTTATCTAAAATATTAATAGATGTACCAACTGCCGTTTTACAAATTTTATTTGCTTTAATTCTACTTTCGTTTTACCATCCATTCTTTATCATTTTTGGATTACTATTACTTGCCTTAATCTTTATAGTTTTTAGATATACCGCTAAAAAAGGATTAGAAACAAGTTTAAAAGAGTCTAAATATAAGTATAGAGTTGCACACTGGATTCAAGAAATAGCTAGAACTGTTGTTAGTTTTAAATTATCTGGTAGTACAGAACTTGGTTTAAGAAAAAATGACGATTTAGTAAATGAATATTTAAAATCTAGAGAAAATCATTTTAAAGTTTTAGTTATTCAATTTATACAAATGATAAGCTTCAAAGTTATTGTAACTGCTAGTTTACTATTAATTGGTGGCGCACTTGTATTAAAACAAGAAATGAATATTGGCCAATTTGTAGCTGCAGAAATTATTATATTACTTGTAATTGCATCGGTAGAAAAATTAATACTTGGATTAGAATCATTTTATGATGTATTAACTTCGATAGAAAAAATAGGTCAAATTGTAGATAAAGAATTAGAACCTCAAGAAGGAGACACGCCACATTACAAAGATGGGCTAACTATTGAGCTAGATAAGGTATCATATAAAGTTCCAAATAAAGAAAATAAAATTCTTAAAGATATTTCATTACGTATTACACAAAAAAGCAGAATTCTTGTACAAGGAGAAAGTGGTTCTGGAAAATCAACACTATTATGTATTATATCAGGAATTTCGGAAGCGACCTCTGGTCATGTTTATATTAATAATTTATCTATAAATAGTTTACGTATTAATCATTATCGCTCACAACTAGGCTTGTCACTATCTGAAGAAACACCCTTTGAAGGTAGTATTAAAGAAAATCTAACTTTCGGAGATTCAACTATTTCTGATGAAAAAATTCATGATATTCTTAATATCGTTGGGCTCTCATCATTCATTAAAGAACAACAGAATGGATTAAACACAACACTTTATCCCGACGGAAGACAAATGTCCTATACACTTGCAAAAAAAATTGTTTTAGCCCGTTCAATTATAAAATCCCCCAAGGTGCTTATTCTAGAAGATGCTCTAGATCGATTTAATAATACCGAAACGAAATCAATCATAAACTACCTCACTCACAAAGACAGACCATGGGCGCTAATTGTGGTAAGCAGTAGTTCTAATTGGATTAACAAATGTAACACGGTAATAACACTAAAAGAAGGTGAAATTAAAACAATTTAAACTATGTTAAACATATCTCACAATCAATTAAATAAAAAAGTAGATTTAGATAAGTTTAAGTCTAGCAAAAATATCTTTAATAAAAATTATTATAAACGTTTTAATCAATTTTTATTAGCCATAGCTATCATTGGTATTATTGTGTTGTTTTTACCATGGACACAAAACATCACAGGACAAGGACTAGTGACTACTTTAAAACCTAATCAACGCCCGCAAACTATACAATCTCAAATACCTGGTCGTATTGAAGAATGGTTTGTACAAGAAGGTGACTATGTAAAAAAAGGTGATACAATTTTAAGAATTTCCGAAATAAAAAGTGATTATTTTGATGATAAGCTAGTTGAGCGAACAAATGACCAAATTACAGCCAAATCATCATCTGTAGATGCTTATAAAGGAAAAGTTGATGCTTTAAATAGGCAGATTTCTGCTTTAATTAATGAACAACAATTAAAAATTAAGCAAACTAAAAATAAACTATTACAATCGCATTTAAAAGCAAAAAGCGATAGTATAGATTTAGAAGCTGTAAAAACAAACATAACTATAGCAGAACGCCAGTTTACACGTATAAAAACACTGCAAGACGAGGGCTTAAAAGCAGTTAAAGATGTAGAAGAGAAACGTTTAAAACTAAGAGAAACTCAGGCTAAATTAATTTCACAAGAAAATAAGTATTTAACAAGTCAAAATAACATAATTAACGTAGAAATTGAATTATCTAGAATACGTGCAACATATGCCGATAAAATTTCGAAAGCGCAAAGCGATATGTATACAGCACAATCTATTGGTTTTGATGCAGAAGCTCAAGTTACCAAACTAGAAAACACCTATTCAAATTATAAAAAACGAAACAGCTTACTTTACGTTACCGCACCTCAAAATGGCTATATAAACAAAGCATTAAGAGGAGGTATTGGGGGTACTTTTAAAGAAGGAGAAAAACTTGTTGGCATTATGCCTGCTCAATATGATTTAGCTGTTGAAACCTTTGTAAAACCTATTGATTTACCATTATTACATATTGGCGAAAAAGTGCGTGTTCAATTTGATGGTTGGCCCGCTATAGTATTTAGCGGATGGCCCAGCGTGTCTTACGGTACCTATGGAGCCAAAGTAGTAGCCATTGAAAACTTTATAAGCGCTAATGGTAAATATCGAGTATTATTAGCACCTGATGCAACCGACCATGCATGGCCGGAAGCTATTCGTATTGGGTCTGGGGCTAAAACAATTGCTTTACTGGAAGATGTGCCAATTTGGTTTGAATTATGGCGCCAAATTAACAGCTTTCCCCCAAACTATTATCAACCTGAAGACAAAAAAATAGCTTCAAAAAAAGATAAAAAATGAGATTATTTTTATTCATCATAATACTATTTTCAAGCTTTCATACAACTGCTCAAGACAGTATATCTATCATAAGCTTATCTGAATATCTGGGCCATGTAAAATCCTATCACCCTATTGTAAAACAAGCTAACTTAATTATTAATAAAAGTGAAGCTAAATTGATGAAAGCTCGTGGTGCTTTCGATCCTAAATTATATGTAGATTATGATAGGAAGAAATTTAAAAAAATCGAATATTATGATAAATTAAATGCATCTTTTAAAATACCAACCTGGTACGGAATAGAGCTAAAAGGAAACTTTGAAGAAAACACAGGCAATTTTTTAAATCCAGAAGCCAATGTGCCTTTAGATGGTTTGTACAGCGCAGGTGTATCGATATCATTAGCTCGCGGATTACTTATTAATAAGCGCATGGCAATGCTTAAGCAGTCTAAATTATTTATAAATCAAGCAAAAGCAGACAGACAATTATTAGTCAATAATATTTTATACAATGCTACACTAAGCTATTTTTATTGGTTAAAAACCTATAACGAAAAACGTGTTTACGAAGATTTTTCAGCTAATGCTGAAATGCGTTTTGATGGTATAAAAAAGAGTTACGAAGTTGGAGACAAGCCTGCTATTGATACTTTAGAAGCTAGAATAACCTTAAACAATAGACGATTAAATTTAGAAAAATCTAGAATTAAATTCGTTAAATCATCGTTAGAATTATCTAATTATTTATGGTTGAATGAAAACACTCCTATTGAAATTAAAGATGGTATTATTCCAGATATTAATACATTTGGAGCTATAGATTTAACGTTAAACACTTCCTTATTAAATATGGAAAATTTAGATTTAGACAAGCATCCTAAATTACAGTCTTTAGATTATAAATTTCAAAGTTTGACAGTTGATAAAAGCTTAAAGAAAAACAATCTTTTACCAAAAATAGATTTACAATACAACTTTTTATCGCAAACGCCTGAGCTAGCAAGATCGTTTAGCTCTTCGGCTTACAAAAGTGGTCTAAATGTTAGTGTCCCGTTATTTTTAAGAAAAGAACGTGCTGATTTAAAATTAGCCAAACTAAAATTACAAGACACCAAATTCGAAATTCTAAACACAAAAATAACCTTGAAAAATAAAATTGATGCAATAAATCAAGAATTAAATTCTTATGATTTGCAAAACGAATACACGAGAACAATTCTAAATGATTATAATACCATGTTACGAGCAGAAGAACGTAAGTTTTTCTTAGGAGAAAGCTCTTTATTTTATGTAAATACCAGAGAATCTAAATTAATTGATACTAAATTAAAAGCTATTCAACTTGAAAATGATTTTTTCAAAACTAAAGCTAACTTATTCAAAATATTAGCAATAGACTTATTATAAAAAACGACCTAACACAAATAAGTATTAGATCATTTTCACACTAACATGAATTAATTGCTCCTCCATATTTTTTTATTAAACCTTAAAAGTTATTACTAGTAAAGATGAATGATTGGCTACATCTTACCCTACAATACCTTCAAAAAAATGCATCACCTCTTTTCCTCCATGTGTTAGCATAGCAATAATATCTGCTTCAATTTTGTTCGCAAAGGTTAAAATACGATCTTCTAATGTAGAATCTGAAACATAATAAACATCATCCATTCTCTTTAAATCACCTTCAACTTTTCTAAAAAAGTTCACCACTCCTTTTTTCTATTTCAATTGAACTCTTAAAACTATTAACTCTATTCAATAACTTAACGCAACAAATCAAAATTATAGATTTGTAAAATGAGTAAAATAAAACATCGAAAATTATCTCTTAAAGAAAGAATCCTCATAGAGACTTTATTAAAGGAAAATAAGACTCAATCTCACATCGCTAAAACTCTTTCTA
>CALKXS010000096.1 GCA_938003745.1 uncultured Algibacter sp. | reverse complement strand
AAAATAAAAGGAAAGTATCTTCAATTATACCTCAATGAATTTGTATATAAATTAAACCGAAGATACTTTGAAGATAAACTCTTTGATAGACTTGTAATAGCAAATATTACTGGATTATGAGTGAAAACGGATATTCAATATGCTTATTATCTAATTAAAAAGGTGTTGTTTAAGAGTTTTATATTGTTAAGCTTATTTTTATTAAAAACCATGTGTAAGCATGGTTTTTTGTGAATTTTTTTGTTAAAAAATCGATAAGACGTATATATTAACATGAACTGATTCAGAATATGTAAATATTATTATATTTTATTTATTTGATAATGAAATATCTACGAGAACATTTAACTCAGGAAGATATATTTTAAGTAACGTTATAGGGGATTTAGATTTTTTAACTGTGTTCTCTGATATGGTAAGTGTATCTTTTGGATTAGAATATAGAGTAGAGTATTTTGAGGCTATGGAAGAGAATCCATTATCTTATTATGAAGGTATATCTGATTCTTTCGCAAGTGCTAAACTAGAAGAAGCAGGCAAATGAGACCTAAATAACCTTGCCCTATATACAGGTTTAGATTTTGATGTAACGGGATTGCAGGACGTTATGAACACTTCTCTGATTTTGAAGATAATTTCCCATGGAAGATTTTTTGACGCCAAAAGTTAGAAGATAAAGCAGCTGTTAGAGCGCCGACTTTACATCAACGCCACTTAACAAATAGCCAATATATTATTGTAGCAAGTTCTTCATAACCTTTATTGACAAGGAACATTAGCAAATAATAATCCTGCTACAGAAGCTTCAGGTGTGCCTAATCTTTTTGTAGAAACATCTAAGAATATTGCTGCAGGTATTACTTATAAGTTTGACAGAAATTTTTCTGCGTCTTTAGATTTTTACAATATAAAAGTAGACAATCGTGTATTATTTTCTTCTCAAAATGGAGCAGATGAGGATGATACAAAAACAAACCCAGTAGAACGAATATTGTCTGATTAATGGAGTTGCTGTAGTTCAGTTTTTTATTAATGTGGGTGATACAAAAACTACAGATGCCTATTTTGTATTAAACTATAGAAATATTCAATTAGATGGTGATACTAGATTACACACTAATTTAGCAGCTAAATTTAGCAAAACAGCTATTGATGCTATTACCAGATCAGATGCATTGGCAGCCAATGGATATAATATTTTTCAAAGAATTGAAAAAGGTTTAATCTCTAAGGGTTAAATTCCCCGCTGCTTGTAGTGTAAGTGATATATTTGAAATATGTCAGAGAGTAAATATATTCACAAGTCACACAATGTTTCAGTTTTGTTGTATGATTTTGTTTGTCCAGCTAAGTATCGTAGGGTTGTTTTTGATAAGTTAGTTGATAAAACTTAGGTGTCAGTTTGTTTAGAAATATCAAAACGTTACGAAGTTCATTTTTCAGAAATAGGAACAGAAAAAGATCATGTTCATTTTCTTTTGCAATCAGTTCCAACAAAAAGTTATGGGGAGGTGCATTTTGGTCAAGCTGATATTTTGTAAACACAGTAAGTAAGTAAGTAAGTAAGTTTTGACACGAAAGTTCAATATCAGAGTATGTTAGAAATCAGGGAATAGAAAAAGATTATGATATGTTGCATAAAGTAGATCAATTATCACTATTTTAGTTTAAATACCCCGTCTGCTTGCAGCAGGGTATTTCATTAACAAGCGCTAGACCTAAATCTAAAATTATTTTAGGATTAGATTTGGAAGCCGATAAATTTGATGCAAGTCTTTATAATACTATAATTTGGTAAAGTGACTATTACGTCTCCTAATGGTGCAGGATTTGATCAAAGATTAAAGTCTAAAGTAGCTACATATTTGAGCGTTAGCTATATTTTACTGATAAATTAAGCGTAACTGGTATTCTTAGTAATCTTTTTGATGTATACCCAGATGAGACTTTAGCGCCTACAGGAACAGCTTAAGCAGCTACTAGATATACGTATTCTTCAGAAGTGCAACAGTTAGGGCAATTAGGTCTATTGGATTAAACGATAGATTTTGATATTAACAGAATCCTTAATTACTTTGAAGAATTAAATGAATTTGAAAGCTCAGTGAATTTTATTTCACAGGGATTTTTTGTCAAAGAGATAAGTTAATAACCAGTATGTATTAATCGAAAAGACTTGACACATATCAAGGCTTTTATCGCTACTAATCTTTTTACTTAGATTGTAATATTTAAAAAAGAGATATAAGTAAATTATGAAGTTTTAAAATAAAGAGAGCTACAATAAGTTGTAGCTCACTTGTACATTAATTGAATTAGTCACCAATTAAAACGTTTAGATTTTACTCTAAACGTTTTTTCTCTAATTTATAAATTACCTTCAATTTTTTCTATTTGAGAATATTTTGCAGATCTATTACTATACAACCACATTTTAAATTTAGTTACTAAGTAAAATAAAATAGGTACCACTATAAGTGTTAAAAACGTTGCTATAAATAGTCCATAAATAACGGTCCAAGCTAGAGGACCCCAGAAAATAACATTATCACCTCCCATATAAATATTTGGGTTAAACTGACTAAACAATGTAAAGAAGTTAATGTTGAATCCTGTAGCTAAAGGAATTAATCCTAAAATAGTAGTGATTGCTGTTAGTAGTACGGGACGTAAACGTGCTTTTCCACCTTTTATAATAGCTTCTAAAAGTTCTTTGTTTTCTATGTAGATATCGTCTTTTAGATCATGTTCAACTTTTTTTCGGTCTATTAATAGTTGTGTATAATCAAGGAGTACTACACCGTTATTTACTACGATACCTGCAAGAGAAATAATACCCATCATAGTCATCATAATAACAAAAGAACTACCTGTTGCTACAATACCTCCAAATACACCAATTAAACTTAAGAAAATAGCTAACATGATAATACCAGGTTTTGAAACCGAATTAAATTGGAATATTAATATGAAGAAAATTAAACCTAATCCTGTGAAAAAGGCTCCCATTAAAAAAGCCATTTGTTTTCCTTGTTCTTCAATTTGGCCAGTATAATCAATTTTCACAGTATTTGGTTTTTCTGTGAAGCTTTGCATTTCATTTTGAATTTTACCAACAATAGCGGTTGCGTCTGTAAAGCCAGGGGCAAGTGCAGAGTATAGTGTTACAACTCGTTTTATATCTTTATGTTTTATGGCACTAAAACCAGAAGTGTTACTTTGTTTTGCAACAGTAGAAACAGGTACTTCTTTTATTTGACCAGATACCATATCTCTAAATGTTATTTTCTGATTGAAAATAGCACTGGTATTATATCTATTTTCTTTATTAAAACGAACGTAGATATCGTAATCTTCACCACCTTCTTTATAGATACCTGCTTTTGCTCCAAAAATTGAATTACGTAACTGTTGGCCAACTTGACCAGAAGATACTCCCAATTCTCCTGCTTTTTTTCTGTCAACTTCTACTTGCATAGAGGGTTTAGACTTGTTAACATCAATCTTTAACTCGTCAATACCTTGAATGTTTTTAGAGTTGATAAAATCTTTCATATTTTCTGCAGTATTTATAAGCTCTGCATAGTCATTTCCTTCTAGTTCTACATTAATAGGATAACCTGCAGGTGGGCCAGCAGCATCTTTTTCAACCGAAATAGCAACACCTGGGTATATGCCTTTTAAGCCTTCTTGTACTTTTTTAAGAAGCACATTACTGTCTGCGCCATCTCTATATTTGTATTCGCGCATGGTAGCGGTGATTTTACCACGATGAGGCATTTCTGCTGCAGAACCTCCATCGGTTTGTGGGTTACCTGCACCTTCACCTACTTGAGATACCGCACTTTCTGTTAAATAATTGAAATCGCCGTGCATGTAAGTTTCGTCATTTAGAATCTTATAAACACGTTGTTCAATGTCCTTAGTAATTTTATTTGTTTTTTTAATATCCGTTCCTTCTGGATATTCTATATAAACGAAAATCTGATTTGCTGTACTGTCTGGGAAAAACTCAACTTTTGTTCGTTGACTTCCAACTGATGCTCCAAATCCCAAAAAGGCAACAATAAGTAAAACAAACGTTCCTATTGTTATTACTATAGGTCTTCTTCCTTTTAATGAACCGCGAAGTATTTTTTCGTAGAAGCGTTCCCATTTAGGTAGGCTTTTATTTTGAAATCCATTAGCCCAACCTCTTAAGAATAATCGGTACATCCATAATAAAATAACGGTTACAATCATTAAAGTACCTAGGCCTCTATAACTTCCTCCAATGATTAGAATTAGTAAGCCTACAGCACCAACAATTGCAGATATTTTAATAATTTGGTTTAATGGCATATCCTTGTCTTCTGTGGTCATGAATTGAGAAACCAATACAGAGTTAAAAAAGATGGCCACAAATAATGAAGACCCTAAAACAACAGACAATGTTATCGGAAAATATATCATGAATTGACCCATAACTCCTGGCCATAAACCAAGAGGGATAAATGCTGCTACAGTAGTTGCTGTAGATATTATAATGGGAAAAGCAATTTCACCAATACCTTTTTTTGCGGCGTCAATTCTGCTTAAGCCTTCTTCTTCCATTAAGCGGTAAACATTTTCTACAACTACAATACCGTTATCTACAAGCATTCCTAGTCCCATAATTAATCCAAAAAGAATCATGGTGTTCATGGTGTACCCAAGCATGTCTAATATCATTAGAGACATAAACATGGACATAGGAATGGCAAAACCAACAAATAAGGCGTTTTTAAACCCTAAAAAGAACATTAAAACGGTTACAACCAGTATGATACCAAAGATGATGTTGTTTACTAAATCATCTACTTGCCCAATAGTTTTGGAAGATTGATCGTTTGTAATAGTTACTTTTAAACCTGGAGGGAATACGTTTTCAATAGATTCATTTACTAATGCTCTTATTTTTTCTGCGGCATCGACCATGTTTTCTCCAGATCGTTTTTTAACATCTAACATAACAACTTCTTGCCCAAATTCTCTAGCGTAAGTTGTTTTATCTTCATCTTTGAAAGTTACAGTTGCAACATCTTTAAGGTAAATAGAGTTTCCCATTTCAGACTTTACAACAAAGTCTTCTAATTCTTTAGGGTTTTGAATTTCACCAATAATTCTAATGGTACGCCTTTGGCCGCTGGCAATTAAATTACCTGCAGACATGGTTATATTTTCATTGTTTATGGCGCCTATAATATCGTTAAAACTTACTTGGGCAGCCATCATTTTATAGATGTCTACAGCTACTTCAACTTCGCGGTCTTGAGCGCCACGAATATCTACTTGTTTAATTTCTTTATAACTTTCTATTTCGTCTTCTAAATATTCGCCGTATTCTTTAAGTTTATTAACTGGATAATCTCCAGAAATATTGATATTAAGAATTGGAATTTCTTCAGACATACTTAAATCGAAAATATTTGGTTCAACTTTAGCGCCATTAAATGTAGGCCAGTCTTCACTAGATGTTTCAGTGTCTACTTCATCTTTTACTTTTTGCTTTGCAGCTTCTACAGATATTTTTTCATTAAACTCAACAACAACAATAGAATAATCTTCTTGTGATATTGAGGTGATCTCTATAACGTTACTTACTGTTTTAAGTTTGTCTTCAATAGGGTCAGTAATAAGTTTTTCTATATCCTCAGCTGTATTTCCAGGATAAATAGAACTAATGTATATTTTAGTCTCTTTAATCTCTGGAAAGTTTTCTCGTGCCATACTAAAATAGGAACCAGAACCAAGTATAAGAATTAACAATATTAAAACATACATGGTTGTTTTATTGTTAATAGCCCATGATGACAAGCCAAACTCTTTATTTACTTTTTTTTGTTTTTTATCTTTAGTCATTTTATGGAGTCTTTTTTCAATTCCTCTAAAGAGGAAAAATTTAAACGTATTAAATTATCCTACTGAAAGAATTTTTACTTCTTGTCCATCTTTTACACTTCTAGCACCTTCTTGAATAACTTCTAAACCATTTTCTAAACCAGATAAAATTTCGATATTATCACCTTGAGTTTTTCCTGTTTTAATAATGATACGCTTCACGGTAGCCTTATTATCCACTTTGTTTGTGATAGTGTATATGTATTGTTGACCTTCTGCATTTTCTGAAATAATATTTTGCGGAATTAAGATAGCGTTAGTATTTGTGTAATCGTTAATCTTAAGTTTTGCTGTTAAGTTTGGTTTGATGGTTTGATTCTTATTATCAATTCCAATTTCAGCTTTAAAAGTCCTATTTGCTGGATTTATAAAGTTTCCGGCTTGACGAATTTTTGTATTTATTTTTTCATTTAGAAAAAGGAAATCGACAACAACGTCTTTACCAGAAATTACATTAGATATGTAACGTTCTGGCACATCAGTTTCAATGTACATGTCTTTAAGGTTTACAATTCTAAAAAGCTGAGATTGCCCTGGAGCCACTATTGAGCCGCGTTCTGTTATAACATCATCAATAGTTCCTGAAAAAGGAGCACGAACTATAGTTTTTCCAACTTGTTGCTCTAGTTGATTTACAGCTTGTTTTTGAGCTTCATAAGTTGCTTTGGTTTGTAAATAATGAATTTCACTACCAATTTTTTGCTTCCATAAACGATCTTGACGCTCAAAAGTTGTTTTTGCTAATGCTGTTTGAATTTTTAATTGAGACAGTTGTTGTCCTAATCCGCCATCATCAATTTGCGCTAAAATTTGTCCTTTACTAACTTTCTGTCCTTCTTTTACATAAACATTAGTTAACATTCCAGAGTATTCTGGGAAAATAACAATGTTCTGTTTTGTTTTTACATTACCTTGTAATTCTACGTAGTGCGTAAAAACAGTTTTTTTTGTAGTAAATACAGTAATTAATGGTATTTTTTCTTGAGGGTCTAATTTTTTTATTTCAGCTTCAAGTTGTTTTATTTTGCTTGACAAAGCAATATGTTGTGTGTCTAATTCAGATTTCTTTTTTCTGATTAATTCTAAATTGCTAGAGGCTAAAATATCTTCAACAGACTTTTTTCCTTCACCACCACAAGACGTTAATATTATGGTGCTTATTAGTGTTATATATATATGTTTCATGATGATTAATTTTTAAGATTTAGTAAATTCTTTAGTGTTGCTTTTTTATTAATTACGTCTATGATGGCTTGTAAGTATTCTTGCTGGCTGCTATATAATTGATTTTGAGCCTGTCTTAAATCAAAACTACTTGCTATACCTTCTTTGTATTTAATAGTATTTTTACGTTCAATTTTTTCTGCTAATGCTAAGCTTTTTTGTTTGTTAGCATAAGTGTCTATTGCCAATGTATATTCGTTTTTGGCGGTTTTAAAATCTAATTCTAATTGGTTTTCCTTTTCGGTAAGATTGTTTTTAGCAATATCCCATTCTATTTTTGCTTTTTGTCTCTTAGCTTTTCCTCCAAAAGAGCTAAAAATTGGAACCGTTAATTTGACACCTCCAACGGTATTAAATAGCCAATCTTGTTCTTTTTTTACATAGCTTGAAAAACGATCACTGTAACCCAAATAGCTTGAAGTGATAAAGGCATTTAGTTTTGGTAATTGATCTGATTTTTCTAGTTTATATTCAAGAGCTTTGCTAGTAGCTTCATTCTTGGTAATTTTATAATCAATATTATTTGTAATAGAATGATCATTACTTACCAGATCAGACGAAATACTATTTATTATAAGAGATTCTAAAGTGTCAGTTAATTCTATGAACTCCTTTTGTTCAATTCCTAAAAGTACTTTTAAATACCCTTTAGAAATTTCATGAAGTGTTTCTAAACTTCTAAGATTATTTTCTAAATTGGAAAGTGTAAGTTGGAGTTGTTCAACATCTTCTTCTTCGATCAATCCGTTTTCAAATACTTTTGTTGTTTCATTTAAGTTAGCTGATAACACATTGATGTTATTTTTCATAATAACAATATTCTCCTTTGTTAGAAGTACATTATTATAAGCACTTACAACAGCAGTTTCAATGTCATTAAATATTTTTTCTTTGGCGTTTTTTGATATCTCTAAAAAGATTTTGTTAGACTGAAGACCAACAATATACCCGCCATCAAAAAGTAATTGGTTTAAAGTTACTCCTGGTGTTAAGTTATGTTTTGGAAATAAAAATATTAAAGGGTTTCTTAAATCAAAATTAGCTGTGTCAAAAGGAGCTTTAATGTAAGTTTGATAATCTATAGAACCGGTTATTTGTGGTAAACCTTGAGCAGTAGTTATCCAAACTTGCTGTTCTGCAGCAAGAATGTTTAAGTCAGCATTCTTAATGTTTCTATTATTCTCATGAGCAAAAATTATAGCTTCTTGTAATGAAAAGCTTTGCTTGTTTTCTTGAGAAAACAACACAAGGGTACATAGTAAGCTATATGTTATAATTAGTTTGTGTTTCATTTTATTATGATTGATTTCATGTTGTAAATTGATTTAGTGTTTCTAAGCCTTTAGGTGTGCTTATTCCTCTTAAATGATATTCTAAATAATAACTCATAAGTGTATTTATAGAAAACTTAGTTAATGGAAATAAATCATTATCTTTTATAGCGATCATAGAGTTGAAATATATTCTAGATATAAAATCTACATTAATATTATCTCTGTATAATCCTAGTTTTATACCTCTTGTTAAATTTGCAACAACACAGGTTTGCATAACCTCAAATTGTTTGTTCTTTAAAGTTTTAAATATTTTAGGATAATATTTTTGTAATTGATATTGAGGAGAAGATTTTTCATCTTTTAAATGTTGTATTATAAACTTTTTAATGTTGTATATTTCTTCAATAGGGTTCATTTCTAATGAAGAAATATGATCTATTCCTGTAGAAATAACTTTGAATAAGTAAAAGGCGCTCGCTTTTACCAACATGGTTTTATTATCAAAATGTTGATAGATTGTTTTTTTAGAAATGCCCAAAGCATTAGCGATATCGTCCATTGTCACGCTTTTAAAACCGTAGTTTAAAAACAAATTTGTAGCCCCTAAAAGTATTTTTTCTTTCATAATTCTGTGCAAAAGTACGTTTGGAAACTTTAAAAACAAAAAAAGTTTCCAAAGTTTTAAGTTTTTTTAATACTAATTTTACTTTATTTTTGTTTTATGCTTTCAATAGAAAATTACCAAGAGGGGTTTCTTAAGTTTTTAAAAGAATATGATGTTGTAAAAGAACCAAAAGGCTTATATGATCCTATTCAATATATTTTGAATTTAGGAGGAAAACGTTTAAGACCAGTTTTAACTTTAATGTCTGCCGAAATTTTTGGTTGCGATTTTAAAAGGGCTCTTAATGCTGCATTGAGTATTGAAGTTTTTCATAACTTCTCATTAGTTCATGATGATATTATGGATGATGCGCCATTAAGACGGGGAGAGACAACAGTTCATGAAAAATGGGATATTAATACAGGCATTTTATCTGGTGATGCTATGCTTATTATGGCATATCAGTTATTCGAAAATTATGGAGCTGTAACTTTTCAAGCTTTAGCTCAATTATTTAGTAAAACAGCCTTAGAGGTTTGTGAGGGACAACAATATGATGTCGATTTTGAAACACGACATGATGTTACAATTCCTGAATATTTGAAAATGATTGAATACAAAACGGCAGTTTTAGTTGGGGCAGCTATGAAAATGGGAGCTATTGTTGCTATGGCTTTAGAGGATGATCAAGATGGTATTTATGATTTTGGTAAAAACCTAGGTATTGCATTTCAATTACAAGATGATTATTTGGATGCTTTTGGGGATCCTAAAACTTTTGGAAAACAGGTAGGAGGAGATATTATAGAAAATAAAAAAACATTTCTTTATTTGAAAGCTCTAGAGTTTGCTTCTAAAGATGATAAAAAGACATTAGAAACTTTATTTTCTCAAAACTTAGAGGACAATACAAATAAGATTGAAATTGCTAAAAAAATGTTTATTTCAACAGGTTCAGCAGAAATAACAAAAAAAGAAATTGAAAAATATACAAATAAAGCATTTTCAGTTTTAGAGACTTTAAATATTTCTGAAGATAAAAAAGATCTTTTAAAAGTGTTTGGTAATAGTTTAATGAGTAGAGCTATTTGATGGAACTACCTACTAGTTTTGATGATTTAATTGATGAGGCTAATCAATTAGAATTATATAAGAAATTGATTACTCAATTAAATAAGGATTTTTTACTTGTCAACATTGATTTAGATTTTCATGAGGGAATTCTTCCTTCAAGTCTAAAACTTGTTCTTCATGAAACAATTTATCGCCTCATTCAAGAAAAATTCACAGAGTATTTAAACGTATTGTATATTATTGATGTTCCAGAAAGTCAAGTAAAATCTCTGGAAGGTGATGATATTGTTAAACTTGCAGAAGATGCTTCCTTTTTAATTTTAAAGCGTGAGTGGCAAAAGGTTTGGTATAAAAATAAGTATTCATAATTTAATTAGGGTATTTTCCTATTTAGAGAAATATGTATTAAATTTAATTCAATATATGTTTTATAAAGCTCGAGAATATGGTATTAAGGCTTCTACTCTTTTGTAGCAACAAAATCTTTTGAAGGCAAACGTGTTAGCCGAAAAGAAATTACTCAAGAGTTTGTAAAGCATAATATTATTAGTTCTATTAAAGGTACACATGGCGATTTTGAAATTAATAAGAATGAACACAATTTATTAAATTGTCTCAAATAATAAATGCTGTATAGGTAATCTGCTTTAAAATATAGTGCAGATAACCAATAGTTTTCGTTGGCTGTATTTTATATTAACATTTAATTTTTCAAACTCTGCAGAAAGTTGTACTTCTTCTAGAATATTATAAAGCCCAATTAACCTACCTCCAAGTATTGTAGATTTATAAATTTTCTTTTGGTTATTAAAGGTTGCGTTAAGCGCAACACCAAAAGTTAGTTTTTTATCTATTTCATATATAGGAATTGGTGTAATGGTAACTCCAAAAAAAATATTTCCAAAATTTACCCCAAGTCTACTACCATAACGCACATGTTCCCAAAAATCACTTTTGTATTGTTGAGAGAAACTTGAGCAGGCTAGAGATAAAAATATAATTAAGGTTAATAGCGGTTTTTTGACAATACCATTATTTATGGGCGTATAAATTAGAAACTTTTAAAAATTTAACATAAAAAATCGATTATTATCTAAAAGGGACTCTTTCGCTTATAAATATAACAAAACCAACATCTAATTTTCCTAAAAGTTGTACTTTTGAGCAATATTTTGATTAAAGCGATATAGTATTTAAAAATTATAATGGATAAATTTTCCTTTTTAAACGCAGCACATACAGCATTTTTTGCAGATTTATATGATCAATATTTAGAAAATCCTGATTCGGTTGAGCCAAGTTGGAGAGCCTTTTTTCAAGGGTACGACTTCGGAAGCGAAGAATCTGGAGGGGTTGCAGAAAATGTTTCCACTCAAATTCCTGAACATGTTCAAAAGGAATTTCAGGTAATAAGGCTTATAGATGGTTATAGAGTTCGTGGGCATTTATTTACAAAAACAAACCCGGTAAGAGATAGGAGGACATATTCTCCAACTTTAGCCATTGAAAATTTTGGGCTTTCTCAAAGTGACTTAAGCACTGTATTTAATGCGGGAGATGTTTTAGGTATAGGCGCTAAGCCTCTTAATGTTATCATTGAACATTTAGAGCGCATTTACTGTAGTTCTATTGGTATGGAATATATGTACTTGCGTAACCCCGAGGTTATTGCCTGGTGGCAAAGTAAGTTAAATTTAAATGATAACCAGCCGTCTTATTCTCCAGAAACAAAAAAGTATATTCTTTCTAAATTAAATCAAGCGGTTACGTTTGAGAACTTTTTACAAACAAAATATGTTGGTCAAAAACGTTTTTCTTTAGAAGGGGGAGAGTCGTTAATTCCTGCGATTAGTAATGTAATGTTTAATGCTGTTGAAAAATATGATGTTAAAGAGTGTGTTTTAGGGATGGCACATCGTGGTCGTTTAAGCACATTGGTTAATATCTTTAGAAAACCAATGCATGAATTATTAAGCGAGTTTGATGGTAAAGATTTTGAAGATGAAAATATTGATGGTGATGTAAAATATCATTTAGGGTTAACTCTAAATAAAACTTATCAAAACGGTAAGTCTATTAAAATGAACTTAGTTCCAAATCCGTCTCACTTAGAAACGGTTGGTCCAGTTGCAGAAGGTATTACAAGGGCAAAAATAGATGATGATTATAATGGAGATGATTCTAAAATTCTTCCAATTATAGTTCATGGAGATGCTGCAATTGCAGGTCAAGGTATTGCTTATGAAGTGGCTCAAATGAGTCAATTAAACGGATATAAAACAGGAGGGACAATTCATATAGTTGTAAATAACCAAATTGGTTTTACTACAAATTATCTAGATGCCCGTTCAAGTACATATTGTACAGATGTTGCAAAAGTAACTCTGTCTCCAGTAATACATGTTAATTCAGACGATGCTGAAGCTGTTGTTCATGCTGTAGAAATGGCATTAGAATACAGAATGCGTTATAAGAAGGATGTTTATATTGATTTATTAGGGTATCGTAAATATGGTCATAATGAAGGTGATGAGCCTCGTTTTACACAACCAAAGTTATATAAAGAGATATCAAAACATGATAATCCTTTTAAAATATATGTAGAAAAACTTATAGCAGAAAACACTATAGATAAAGCTTATTCTGAGAAAATTACAGCAGACTTTAAAAAGATGCTAGAAAGGGAATATGTGAAATCTAAGGAAGCTGAATCTTCTAAAGTTAGAGAATTCATGCAAGAGCGTTGGGAAGGTTTCACGCGTAAGGGTGTAGATTCTATGTTAATTTCTGAAAATACAGGGTATCCAAAAGATAAATTAGAAAGTATATCCAAAGTAGTTTCTACTGTTCCAGAAGGTGTTAAGTTTTTACGTAAAGCTGAGCGTATTTTAGCTGGTCGTACAAAAATGGTTTTTGAAACAGATTCTTTAGATTGGGGAATGGCTGAAACTTTAGCTTACGGAAGTTTACTTGAAGAAGGATTTAATATCCGTATTTCTGGACAAGACGTAGAGCGTGGTACATTTAGTCATCGTCATGCTATTTTAAGAGATGAAATATCTGAAGAACGTATTAACTTATTAAATATAAATCCAGAGAACAAAGGTGAAATGTATATTTACAATTCATTTTTATCTGAATATGGTGTGTTAGGTTTTGATTATGGTTACGCTATGGCAAACCCAAATACTTTAACCATATGGGAAGCTCAGTTTGGAGATTTTAGTAACGGTGCTCAAATTATATTTGACCAATACTTATCTGCAGCCGAAGATAAATGGAAGTCTCAAAACGGTATTGTTGTCTTGTTACCTCACGGGTACGAAGGTCAAGGGTCTGAACATTCATCTGCAAGAATAGAACGTTATTTACAATTATGTGGTGATGATAATATGATTGTTGCAGACTGTTCAACACCAGCAAGTATTTTCCATTTGTTACGTCGTCAAATGAAACGTGATTATAGAAAACCTTTAATTGTATTTACACCCAAGAGTTTATTGCGTCACCCTAAAGCCGTTTCACCTATTAGCGAATTAGCTAATGGACAATTTGAAGAGGTTATAGATGATACAATCAATCCAAAGAGTGTGAAGAAATTGGTGTTCTGTACAGGTAAATTCTATTATGATTTATTAGCAGAAAGAGAAAAGTCTGGTAAAGATCATGTAGCCCTAGTAAGAATAGAACAACTGTTCCCATTACATTTAGAAAACATACAGCACGCTATAGATCGTTATCCAAATGTAGAGAAATATGTTTGGGCACAAGAAGAGCCTCAGAATATGGGAGCTTGGAGCCATATGTTACAACGTCTAGATTTAGTGAAGTTAGAAGTTATGTCTAGACCATATAGTTCAGTTCCAGCGCCAGGATCAAGTACAAGAGATAAGAGCAGACAGCAAAAGGTGATTGATGGCGTTTTTGCATAAATATAAAGTTTAAGAATACACATAAAATTATAAATAATGATTTTAGAAATGAAAGTGCCTTCACCAGGCGAATCAATTACAGAAGTAGAAATAGCAACTTGGTTAGTTGAAGAGGGAGATTATGTTGAAAAAGATCAAGCTATTGCAGAGGTTGATAGTGATAAAGCGACATTAGAGTTGCCAGCAGAGGCAAGCGGAATAATTACATTTAAAGCTGAAGAAGGTGATGCTGTAGAGGTTGGTGCAGTTGTGTGTCTTATTGATACAAGTGCAGTAAAACCAAAAGGAGATGATCCAAAAGCTGAAGTTAAGGCTGAAACATCTATAGCTGAAGCTCCAAAAGTTACAGTTGTTGAAACAAAAACATATGTATCCGGTAGCGCTAGTCCTGCTGCTAAAAAGATTTTAGGTGAAAAAGGAATTGATGCTTCAAGTATTTCTGGAACAGGAAAAGCGGGTAGAGTAACCAAAGAAGATGCAGTGAATGCTGTGCCTTCTATGGGGACACCAACTGGAGGAGGTAGAGGAACTTCAAGAAGTAAAATGTCTATGCTACGTCGTAAAGTTGCAGAGCGTTTAGTTGAAGTTAAAAACACAACAGCAATGTTAACTACTTTTAATGAAGTAGATATGTCTCCAATTTTTGCATTACGTAAAGAGTATAAAGAGACCTTTAAAGCTAAACATGGTGTTGGTCTAGGTTTTATGAGTTTCTTTACTTTAGCTATTGTACGTGCACTAAAAATGTATCCAGCTGTTAACTCAATGATAGATGGAAAAGAAATGCTTACATATGATTTTTGTGATATTAGTATAGCAGTTTCTGGACCTAAAGGATTAATGGTTCCAGTAATAAGAAATGCTGAAAGCTTAAGTTTTAGAGGTGTTGAGTCTGAAGTAAAACGTTTAGCACTTCGTGCAAGAGACGGTCAAATTACTGTTGATGAAATGACTGGAGGAACTTTTACAATAACTAATGGAGGTGTATTTGGATCTATGCTATCTACGCCTATTATTAATCCTCCTCAAAGTGGAATTTTAGGAATGCACAATATTGTTGAAAGACCAATGGCTGTTAATGGAGAGGTTGTTATTCTTCCAATAATGTACGTTGCTTTATCATATGATCATAGAATCATTGATGGTAAGGAAAGTGTAGGTTTTTTGGTAGCTGTTAAGGAAGCTTTAGAAAATCCTATTGAGATATTGATGAATAATGATGTTAAAAAAGCTTTAGAGCTTTAGTAGAGTAGGATTATATAAAATAAGAAAAAGGTACTACTGATAAGGTAGTACCTTTTTCATGTAATTTATTTAGAGATAGATTTGGTTAAAAAAAGTTGTAAATAATATTTACAGATATTATACTTATAATAAAAAGGATTAAACCAATTTTTAAGCATGTGTCTAGCCGAGAGTTTTGCTTTTCCATTCTGTATAAAGATTTCATTTTTATTTAGAATTGGTTATTTGATATGAGAAGCCTATACGCTTATGGTGTAGAGATCTCTTAATTCTTCTTCAAAGAATTAATTAATAGCGAAGCAAAAATATATTAGAATGATGTGAAATGAAATACGTACTAGTGCGTATTTTAAAAATAATAATAGCCTATAAATAAAGAAAGCCCTAGATTACGATAATCTAAGACTTTCATTAATCCTCCCTAATAGTTAATTAATAGCTCTGTAAAGATATGTTATTTATACGATGAAAAAAATACGCACTTCTACGTATTTTATAAGAAATTCTTATTAAGGTTAGCCCAGACAGAAAGTGATGTAGGTTTGTTATCTAAACTCAATTTTGAAAGAATGTGACTTCTGCGTTTATGTACAGTTTTTATAGAAATAGATAGCTCGTCAGCGATTTCTTGACTGGTTTTGTTCTGAGATATCAAGCGTATTATTTTTAATTCAGATTTAGTTAGTGTATCAAGTATTTTTGGCTTTTTTTCTAGATTACTAGCATCCAAATAAGAAGTGATTTCTTCACTAAAATAAGCTTTGTTGTTTAGGGTATGCTCAATGCATATTTCTATTTCTTCAACTGTGCAAACTCTTTTAGTATATAGCCGTAAACATTGTACTCTAATGCTTTGTCGTAAAGCTCTTCTTCTTTATCAAAGGTAATAAGAATGACTTTTGTTGTTAAATTGTTTCGCATAACAGACTCAGCAATTTCTAAGCCAGTTTTATGAGGCATTCTTATATCTAAGATTGCAATTTCGGGCTTTAGTTTTACAATTAAGCTGTAAGCTGTATTGCCATCTGCAGCACTACCAACAATGTTAAAATCTTTAGAATCTAAAAAATCTGTTAAACCACGAAGCATTAAAGGGTGATCATCTGCAATTACTATTGAAGTGTTCATTTAGGAGAGAAAGAGAATTTAGTTTGCTATTAATTATAGTTTTAAATATAGATATTTCTTTTGATAATCTATAATACCTTTTCCTTTTTTTAAAATATCTGCACCTATAATACCATCAACAGGTGTTGAGTTATGATTAGTTAATGCAGTGTTTATGTGCGTTAAATTAAATAAAACAAGAGCTACTTTATGGTTTGACCACTTTCCAATTTTTACCTTATTCTTTTTAGATATTTTGGTGTCCATATCTGTAGCACCAGCCCCAGCAGCTTTAATTATAGAATCTTTGGCTTTTAATTTAAAAGTTTCAATGGCTTCAAAACCAACGCAAGAACTTGAAGCGCCAGTATCTAAAATGAATAATCCTTTTTTTCCATTAATTGATGCTTTAATTTCAAAATGATTAGTTTTAGTTAAGCGTAACTTAATTTTGGTGTAGCCTTTATTTAGAAGAAAATTTTTAAGTGTCTCGTCCATGTATCTTTAATTTCGATATTAAAAGTATCAGTATAACGACAATTAGTATACCAAATAAGATATAAATTAAATAGCTAGTATTATCTGAAGCTTTAGGAGAAGGCTCTCCATAGTATACAAAGGCGCTCCAGTAATATGGCGACTTTTTGTCATTAGTAATAGATTCGCTTTGCAAATATTTAATTTTAGAGGTGTGGTTTGCAATAAAAGCAGATTCAGTACTATTGTAATTTTTGTAAAGTAGTTGCATGATTTACGAAGTAGACAAATCGTTTATTCGCCACAAAGAGAATAATAAATTTTTAGCCCCAGCAAATTGAAAACCCCTAGCAATACTCATAGGGCTTTCAGCTTTGTATAGTGCTCCTATAGCAGTTTCACAAGCGCTTAAAACGGCCAATTTGGTATTTAAATTTAAACTGTAAAGTTCATTAAGTAACATTGTCTCATCATAAAAAGATATAGAAGCTTGCTTACTAAAATCTCCACCGCTAGCATGTGTAGAAAGGTGTAAAATACTGTGATTTGAAGCGTTTTTTATAAAGTTTGATTTTGTGGCTTCATTGATAGAATATATTAAACTCTGATTTAAATATCGGTAAAGAGTCATAATTAACTAAAAGCCTTATCTTAGATAAAAAAATAACATGAATATCTTCAGTTTTACAGCCCATTTTGATAGAGAAGAGACTTGTCGTCTTCATTTTAAATCAGAACGCGATAGAGTAGGAATAAAGTGTTATCGATGTGGTCATGACAAGCATTATTGGATTAAAAATCGTTGGAGTTATGAATGTGAATCCTGTAGAAGTCGTATCTCTCTTCGTAGCGGTGCCATAATGCAAAGTTCTAAGCTGTCATTTATGACTTGGTATAAAGCGATGTTTCTAATGACTACTACTACTACTACTACTACTACTACTACTAAAAAAGGGTTTTCTTCAAAAGAAAATCAAAAGCAATTAGGTTTAAAAAGATATGAACCTGTTTGGGCCATGGTTCACAAGTTGCGCAAGGCTATGGGGAATCGAGATGATCGCTATACTTTGGAAGGTATGATTGAAATGGATGAGGGATATTTTACTATTGAATCTTCTGAAATAGAACAACAAAAAGGAATAAGAGGTCGTGGAGCTTTTGGGAAACAAAATGTTATGATTATTGCTGAGTCCACACCACTAGAAGACCCAACAACACAAAAGAAAGATCGCCAATGTCCTTATTTCAAAGCTAAAGTATGAGATAATCATAAAGCATAAGGAGTCCATACGACTTTATAAGTATAACAACCTCATAAAAGGCTTGGAAGTTACTAGATCTAATCAAGTTTGGGTGTCTGATATAACTTATATTAGAACTGTAAAAGAATTTTGTTATCTAGCCTTAATAACGGATATGCATTCTAGGAAGATAGTTGGCTATGACCTTAGCGATAGCTTGGAATTAAAAGGTTGTTTAAGAGCACTTAATAAGATCATATACCAAGCTAAGGATATTAAACAGCTTATACATCATTCTGATAGAGTCATACAATATTGTAGTAATGTATACACGCAAATACTAAAGAGAAAAAAGATAGGTATTAGTATGACCGAAGAAAACCATTGTTACGAAAATGCTATGGCTGAACGTGTAAACCGTATATTAAAAGACGAGTTCTATCTCGACCAAACCTTTGATAATGTGAATCACGATAAACGCGCTGCAAAAAATGCAATTAATATATACAACGAAATAAAATTACACTTATCTTTAGATTATAAAACACCTAATATGGTATATAAATTATCAGCTTAATTCAATTTTAACCTATAGCCATCTCAAAACAAATGAAAAATGCTTTTCGAATACTAAATTTTGCCTTGTGAAATAAAGTATCTGCCGTTGCAGATTCTGTATGTCTGTAAATGTTACATTGCCTAGAGAAATCTGTACGTGTTTGAAAGGCTGTATGATGACATATTGAGTATTTAAATGGTATTTCAGACTTCAAGCCTGCTAATTATTCTTTACAATCAGTGTCTGTTTTGAAGCGATCAGAGAGCTCTAGAAGATTTTTGCCTTTAAAAATATCCATAATTTATATATTAACTTAAAGATACGAAGTTAACTACTGACCTCTATAAGGTTAAATAATTTTGCTTCTGCGGAAGCGTTATTACAAGATTTAAAAAATGGAAAATCTGCATATAAAAACAAAGACATATGTTATTTAGCACTTAGTAAATTGAAACAAGGAGATGACGCAGGTTGCATTGCTGTTTTAAAAACAATGTCTGTAGATACTGAGAATTATAAGCAAGCGCAGAAGCTAATCGATAAATTGAATTGAAAATATTATAAGTAAATTGATTATGGACAGGTCTTTTTTTATCAGCTAAATCTGTATTGAACATAAAAATACTTCATTATTTTTACAGCATGATAATTACAGATACCCACACACATTTATATAGTGAAGCTTTTAATGAAGATAGACACGAGATGATTAATCGAGCTATTGAACAGGGCGTTTCACGTTTTTTTATTCCAGCAATAGATTCAGAATATACTGAGTCTATGTTTCAGCTTGAAAAAGATTTTCCTGAACATGTTTTTTTAATGACAGGGTTACATCCTACGCATGTTAAAGACAATTATAAAGAAGAACTAAACCATGTAGAAGATTTGCTTTCTAAACGAAGTTTTTATGCTATTGGAGAAATAGGTATTGATTTACATTGGGATAAATCGACATTAGGTGTTCAACAACAAGCTTTTAAGTATCAAATTCAATTAGCTAAAAAATATAAATTACCTATAGTTATACATTGTAGAGACGCCTTTGATGAAGTTTTTGAAATTTTAGAAAGCGAAAAAGGAGATGATTTATTTGGTGTTTTTCATTGTTTTACGGGTACATTTGAGCAAGCTCAACAAGCAATTTCATATAATATGAAATTAGGCATAGGCGGTGTTCTAACCTTTAAAAATGGAAAAATTGATAAGTTTTTAAATAACATTGATTTAAAACATATTGTTTTAGAAACTGATGCGCCGTATTTAGCACCAACACCATATAGAGGTAAGCGTAACGAAAGTTTATATGTATTAAAGGTGCTAGAAAAATTGTCTTATATATATAATAGTAGTGAAGAAGAACTTGCAGAAATAACAACGCAAAACTCTAAAGACGTTTTTAAAGTTTAAATTTGAAGTTATGAAACCAAATATATTGCTTATATATACTGGTGGTACTATAGGAATGGTTAAAGATTTTGAAACAGGGGCATTACGTGCTTTCAATTTTAATAACTTACTTAAAAGAATACCAGAACTTCAATTGCTAGATTGTAATATAGACACGGTTTCTTTTGAAGAGCCAATAGATTCTAGTAATATGAATCCAACTGAATGGGTTCATATAGCCGAAATCGTAGAAACTCATTATGAAACTTTTGATGGCTTTGTTGTTCTTCATGGTAGTGATACTATGAGTTACACAGCATCTGCATTAAGTTTTATGCTTGAGAATTTGTCAAAACCAGTAGTCTTTACTGGATCTCAACTTCCTATAGGGGATTTAAGAACAGATGCTAAAGAAAACTTAATAACGTCAATTCAGTTAGCTTCATTACAAAACAATAACCTAGCTGTAATACAAGAGGTAAGTTTATATTTTGAATATAAATTATACCGTGCTAATAGAACAACTAAAATAAATGCAGAACATTTTCAAGCATTTGCATCCTTAAACTATCCGGATTTAGCAGAATCTGGTGTACATTTGAAAATTAATGATTCATATTTACATAGACCTAATTTAAATAAAAGCCTAATTGTCCATAAAAGAATGAATACCAATGTGGTAATTATAAAACTATTTCCAGGGATTTCAGAAGTTGTTTTAAGGAGTGTTATGGAAACTCCTAATTTAAAAGGAATGATTATTGAGACTTTTGGATCAGGAAATTGTAGTACAGAAGTATGGTTTTTAAATTTATTAAAGAAAGCTATTTCTAATGGAATACATGTTGTTAATGTAACACAATGTGCAGGAGGAAGTGTTATGATGGGGCATTATGAAACGAGTAGTCAATTGAAAAATATAGGGGTAATCTCAGGAAAAGATCTTACCACAGAGTCTGCTTTAGCAAAATTAATGTTTTTGTTAGGAGAGAAGACATCGTGTAAAGTATTCAAAATCAAGTATGAAACGAATATATGTGGTGAAATGATTCAAAATTAACTCATAAAGTTTTACCCTTTAGTTTTTTTTTTGTTATTTGAGGTCTTTAATTAATGCAATTAAAATAAAGAGAGGTGGCCGAGTGGTCGAAGGCGCACGCCTGGAAAGTGTGTATACCTCAAAAGGGTATCGAGGGTTCGAATCCCTTCCTCTCTGCTTATATTTTTATTTTTTAATTGTATTTTTTATATCTTTAACACTTTAACTAATAACATTAAGATTTAGAACATGAAAAGATTATTTTCTATCCTTGCCTTATCAGGAATG
>CALKXS010000095.1 GCA_938003745.1 uncultured Algibacter sp. | reverse complement strand
TGTGAGATTGAGTCTTATTTTCCTTTAATAAAGTCTCTATGATGATTCTTTCTTTAAGAGATAATTTTCGATGTTTTATTTTACTCATTTTACAAATCTATAATTTTGATTTGTTGCGTTAAGTTATTGAATAGAGCTTTTACTGTTTCTTGTTTAGTTAAACCAGCGTGAGCTAATGCACTGGCAAAATTCTTTTTTTCTTGTGCGCTTACAGATATTGTAAGTAATAATGCTAATTTTTTCATGTAATTTAAAGTTTATAGTTAGTATTATGTTATGATGTAAAATTATATACATATGATGTTTTGATTAATGTGATATGTTCTAAGAGGCAAAACAAATGATCTTAGTTTTAATAATTAGAACGACTTTTCATACTTTTGAGTTATGCAAGAAGATTTTTTACACTATATATGGAAATTGAAAAAGTTTGATGTAAAACTCTTGAAATCTACTGATAATGAGTATGTTAATATTGTTTCTGTAGGGCGCCACAATTTAAATGCCGGACCAGACTTTTTTAACGCACAAGTTAAAATAAGGAGCCAGCTTTGGGCAGGAAATGTTGAAATTCATGTGAAATCATCTGATTGGTATTTGCATAATCATGAAAATGACCCAACTTATGATAATGTCATATTACATGTAGTTTGGGAGCACGATACAGATGTTTTTAGGAGAGATAATACAGTAATTCCTACATTGGTATTAAAACCTTATGTGAGTAATACAGCACTTGATAACTATAATAGTTTGTTTTCTAAGTCCAGAAAATGGATTAATTGTGAAAATGATTTTAATAGTATTGATTTGTTTACTATTAAAAATTGGTTAGAACGTTTGTATTTTGAACGTTTAGAAAGAAAATCATTAGAAGTCAATCAGTTATTAAGAGTTTCTGAAAATAACTGGGAAGCTGTTTTATTTAAAATGCTAGCTAAAAATTTTGGATCTAAAGTAAATGGAGATTCCTTTTTAAGTTTGGCAGATTCTATAGATTTTTCAATTATTAGAAAACTTCAAAGTAATCAAACTTATTTGGAAGCTTTACTTTTTGGACAAGCTAATATATTAAGAGGTACCATTGAAGATGGATATTTTGTAACTTTAAAAAGAGAGTTTGAATTTTTAAAACAAAAGTTTACTATTAATAACAATGGCATAATACCTATTCAGTATTTCAGATTAAGGCCTCCAAATTTCCCAACTATAAGATTATCTCAATTGGCTAATTTGTATTTCAGTCAGCAAAACATGTTTTCAAAAATTATTGAAGCTACAACATTAGATGAGTTTTATGAAATATTTAAAGTTTCAACTACTGAGTTCTGGGAAACTCACTATACTTTTGATAAGGTTTCAAAACAGAGTAAGAAGGTTTTAACCAAGTCTTTTATAGATCTCATACTAATAAATACCATTTTACCTATGAAGTTTAGTTATGCAAAATCTCAGGGTAAAGAGATAGAAGAGGGTATTGTAAAATTAATTAGTGAGATTAAATCAGAAAAAAATAGCATTATTGATAAGTTTAATACACTAAAGCCAATTTCTAAATCTGCTTTAGAATCCCAAGGTGTGATTCAGCTTAAAAACGAATATTGTGATAAAAATAAATGCCTACAATGCGTGGTTGGAAATTCACTTTTAAATAGGAATTGATTAACTTGCGGCATGAACTTTATCTATAAGCCTTTATTGTATTTCCAAAAACACGGATATTACGTTTGTCAGCGTATTGCAGACCGGTTTGGTATACGGGCAAAAGTGGTAAGAACATCATTTATGTACTTAACTTTTGTAACAGTTGGTTTTGGATTTGCTGTATATTTATTTTTAGCCTTTTGGATGCGAATTAAAGATTTAATATATACAAAACGTTCGTCTGTTTTCGATTTATAATATCATTTAGCATTTAAATTGGTGTAGTCTATGAACAACTCGATTATTAAGTTTTTTAGAACCAAGATATACACTGCTATATTGTTATTAGTAATAATTATTATCATTGGAGTTTCTGGTTACATGATGATTTCTGGTTACTCATGGATTGATGCCTTTTATATGACAGTAATTACCATGACTACTGTTGGTTTTGGAGAAGTGGTTCCTCTTGACGATCAATCAAAAATATTTACTATTTTTTTAATTTTAGCTAGCGTTGTAATTGTAGGTTACGCAGTTTCTATTATTACAGAATATATTTTAAGTAAAAATAACTTCGAAGAATTAAAACACAAAAAGATGCAAAAGAAAATTGATAATTTGAAAAATCATGTTATTATTTGTGGTTATGGAAGAAACGGAAGGCAAGCGGCAAATAAACTTCGAGCACATAATAGATCTTTTGTAATTATAGAGAAAAATAAAGAGGTTGTTGATCGTTTTGATTTAGACGATATATCTTTTGTAATGGGTAACGCAAATGAAGATGAGGTTTTACTTCAAGCAGGAGTAGATCGTGCTGCTTGTTTAATTTCTGCATTACCAAGTGATGCCGATAATTTATTTGTGGTACTTTCTACAAGACAATTAAATAAATCGATTAATATTATTAGTCGTGCTTCATTAGAGTCATCTTATGATAAATTGAAGTTTGCTGGCGCAAATAATGTTATACTTCCAGATAAAATTGGTGGAGATCATATGGCATCTCTAGTTGTTGTGCCTGGATTAATGGAATTTCTTGATAATCTTTCTATTGTTGGTAAATCTAATATTAATGTAGAAGAGGTAGCGGTAGAAAAGTTATTTAGCTCCAGCGGGTTAAAAACAATTAAAGATTTAGATTTGCGCAAGAAAACAGGATGTACGGTTATTGGTTATAAAGATGAAAATGGTGAGTATACTGTAAATCCTGAAGCAGAATTAGAATTGGCTAAGAATTCTAAAATTATTGTTTTGGGAAGACCAGAACAAATTAATGCCTTAAACTCAGAGTATAATATAGATTACTAAATTATTGTTTTAACAACAAATGTTTTAAAAAATCATTTTTTTTTAGCATCTTGCTAGCTTTTAATACGAATTTTTCAAAAAGTCTAACCAATTTTAATTCTTATGAGGAAGTATCTTCTATCAATATTCACATTAATATTACCATTTTTAACATTTGCACAGGAAACTGTAGAAAAAGGTTTAGACCAACGTATAGATGAAGGTTTTAAACCTTTTTCTGATTTTGTTTCTAACGTTGTCTTTTTTGAAATAGGAGGTATTCCTTTTGTTTTAATATTGTTGGTGGGAAGCGCTTTGTTTTTTACAATCTATTTTGGTTTTGTAAATATTAGAAGATTTCCAACGGCTATTAATGTAGTAAGAGGTAAGTATGATGCTGTAGACGAAGGTCATGGAGTAGAAAAAACAGATTTGCCTATAGAAGGCGATATTCCAGATACTATTAGAGATGAAAGTCAAGAAGGAGAAGTAACCCATTTTCAAGCTTTGGCAACTGCAGTTTCTGGTACAGTAGGTAACGGAAATATTGCAGGTGTTGCCTTGGCAATTGCACTTGGTGGACCTGGAGCAACATTTTGGATGATTGTCTGCGGGTTATTAGGTATGTCTTCAAAGTTTGTAGAATGTACTTTAGGTGTACAATATAGAGATGTAGGTCCAGATGGAACGGTGTACGGAGGCCCAATGTATTATATAAGTAGAGGGCTTAAAGAAAAAGGTTTTGCTATGCTAGGTAAAGTAGCTGCGGTTTTCTTTGCTATCTTTTGTATTGGAGGATCTTTTGGTGGAGGTAATGCTGCACAATCAAATCAAGCTACTATTGTATTAAAAGAATTAATGGGCTTAGAAAACGCTGGAGCAGGTTTCTGGATTGGTGTTGTTTTAGCTGTTTTAGTTGGTATTATAATTATTGGAGGTATTAAGCGTATCGCCCAAGTAACAGAAAAAGTGGTGCCTTTTATGGCGGTAATGTATTTGGTAGCTTGTCTGTATATCATATTAAGTAACTTTTCTTTAATTGATGATGCTTTTGGCTTAATCATTCAAGAGGCATTTAATCCTACTGCTATAGGTGTTGGTAGTGTTATTGGAGTCTTATTAGTAGGGTTTAAAAGAGCAGCATTTTCAAATGAGGCTGGAGCTGGTTCTGCTTCTATTGCTCACTCTGCTGTAAAAACTAAATATTCTGCTTCAGAAGGTTTAGTCGCTTTATTAGAGCCATTTATAGATACAGTTGTAATATGTACAATGACAGCTCTAGTTATTATTATATTTAATTTTGGCGGCGCTTTTGAATATGGAGGTGAAGGTTCTGTAATGATTGATGGTGTTGCTTACGAAGGAGCAGGAATTACATCAAAAGCTTTTGCACAATATATACCATATTCTAACGTGTTTTTAACAATAGCAGTTGTTTTATTTGCAGTATCTACTATGATTTCTTGGTCTTATTATGGTTTACAATCTTGGAAATATTTATTTGGAAGAGGTAAAACAGCAGATTTAGTTTATAAAATGTTATTCTTAATCTTTGTTATTATTGGAGCTTCTGCAAGTATGAACTCTATTTGGGCATTTTCAGATGCTATGATATTTGCAATGGTATTCCCTAATATGATAGGTTTATTCTTCTTGTTTCCTGTAGTTAAGAAGCAGTTAACTCGTTATCTTGATGCTATAAAAACGATTAAAGAATAAATATAAAAATGAATTTTTTAAAATCCCATTTCACGTTTTCTAGAGAACAGCGAAATGGGATTTTTTTATTGTTACTAATTATCATTCTTTTACAAGTGTTATACTTCTTTGTAGATTTCTCTTCAAAAGATGTTATTGTAGATCATGTGAAATTTACAGAGTATACTAAAGAGATAGATTCATTAAGATTAGTAAAACTCGAAGAAAAAAAAACAAAAACATACCCATTCAGTCCTAATCATATTACAGATTTTAAAGGAGCAACTTTAGGAATGTCTAATAAAGAAATTGATAGATTACTTAATTTTAGAAAGCAAGATCAATGGATCAATTCTGCTAAACAATTTCAAGAGGTTACTAAGGTTTCAGATTCACTATTAAATAAAATTTCACCATTATTCAAATTCCCAGATTGGGTCATAAAGCCTAAGCTAAAAAAACAGCAAACCACATATAATAATGAACCTAAATCTTTTGCTCAAAAACAAGATTTAAATAAGGCAACAGAAAAACAATTACAAGGTGTCTATGGGGTAGGAACAACACTTTCAAAACGAATTATAAAATATAGAGATAAATATAAGGGAGGTTTTATTGAGGATGCTCAATTAGAAGATGTTTATGGATTAACTCCAGAAACGAGAGAGAGAATATTGAAAGAGTTTATTGTAAAAACGCCAAGACCAATTATAAAGATAGAATTGAATATTGCTAAGGTTGAAGACTTAGTGAATATCCAATATATAGACTATGATGTTGCTTATAATATAATAGAACAACGTCAATTACGAGAAGGTTATAAATCTTTAGACGAATTAATAAAAGTAAAGGACTTTCCTGTAAATAAAATCGAGATAATTAAATTATATTTGTACCTAGAATAAAAACTACATTTATGAATAGTATGTACTTCACAGAAGAACATAATCTCTTTAGAGAAAGTTTAGCAGATTTTTTAAAAAAAGAAGTTGTCCCGCATATAGACAATTGGGAGAAGTCAGGAACTATAGATAGATTCATTTGGAAAAAATTTGGAGATATGGGCTTCTTTGGAATCAACTATCCTGAAGCTTATGGAGGATTGAATTTAGATTTATTTTACACTATTATTCTTCAAGAAGAACTTCAAAAAATAAATTCAGGTGGTTTTGCGGCTGCAATATGGGCGCATGTATATTTAGCAATGACACATCTTAATGCTGAAGGTGATGAAACAATAAAAGAAAACTATTTAGCGCCTAGTATAGCTGGAGATAAAATAGGATGTTTATGTATTTCAGAACCTTCTGGAGGTAGTGATGTTGCAGGTATGCGTACTACGGCAGTTAAAAGTGGAGACCATTATGTTGTAAATGGTTCAAAAACATTTATTACAAACGGTGTTTATAGTGATTACTTAGTAGTTGCAGCAAAAACAAGTCCGGAGCTAGGAAACAAGGGAATGAGTATTTTTGTTGTAGATAGAGATACCGCAGGAATATCAGCAACAAAGCTAGATAAGTTAGGTTGGAGAGCTTCAGATACTGCCGAAATAGCCTTTGATAACGTAAAAATTCCAGTGTCAAATCTATTAGGAGAAGAAAATCAAGGTTTTGGATATATCATGCAGCATTTTTCATTAGAGCGTTTAGTAATGGGGGTTAATGCACATGCAAGAGCAGAATATGCTTTAGAATATGCTTTAAACTATATGTCAGAACGTACAGCTTTTGGAAACTCTTTAGATAAATATCAAGCATTAAGACATAAGTTTGTTGATTTGTATTCAGATATGGAAATCTGTAAACAATTTAATTATTCTGTAGCTTATAGATTAAATAGAGGGCAATACGTTGTAAAAGAAGCGAGTATTTCTAAGTTGAAATCTACAAAAATGGCCGATGAGGTTATTTATGAATGTTTACAGTTTTTAGGAGGCTATGGTTATATGGAAGATTACCCTATGGCAAGGCTCTTAAGAGATAGTAGGTTAGGCCCTATAGGAGGCGGAACCTCAGAAATACTTAGAGAAATTCTTTCAAAAATGATTATTGATAAAAAATCATATAAACCAGCAACTTAGTTAATTATTTGGGCAAATTACGCTAAGGCGTAAACGCGCTTTCCGCTATATCTTTTTAAAATGTCATTGTGACGAGTAAGAAATATGCGAATCTTTTAAAGTCTAGCTCTAAATTAAAATCTAGGCTTATAAAGTTTTAAAAAGGATGCCGCATCAATCGCTTTCGCAAGTTGTTTTTGCTAAGGTAATTTGAGTGTCAGGAAGTATGTTATCATTTGGAATGATTTAAAGTAAATAAGACAATTAATCTTTCATTATTAATTGTAAAATTTGAATTAGTTTCTATCTTTGCCGTCATAAATTCTAAAAGAGAGGAGGTTAAGACACTATGTTAATAATACCAATTAAAGAAGGGGAAAATATAGATAGATCCTTAAAACGTTATAAACGAAAGTTTATTAAAACAGGAGCGAAGCAACAATTGCAAGAACGTAAACAGTTTAATAAACCTTCAATTGTGCGAAGAACTCAAGCTCAAAAAGCACAATATGTTCAAGGTCTTAGAGATACTGAAAATGTTTAAACATATTTCTAGATCTAGATAAAATTAAATCCCGCTTTTTTAGCGGGATTTTTTTATGCTTAATCATTATTTATTGAATCTAAAGTTGCTACTTACATTTTTAACTTTTAACTTTAAATTTTTAACTATTAAAAATGTCAATAAAAGCCTTTACAGATTATTTACTACTCGAAAAGAAATATTCGGTATTAACTGTAAATGCATATCAAAAAGACTTAGAATTATTTACAATTTTTTTGCTTGAAGCTTATGAAGATGGAGTGATGAATAATGTAAACTATTCGCAAATTAGAAGTTGGATAGTTTCAATGGTAGAGAATGATATATCTAATAGAAGTGTAAACAGAAAAATTTCAGCTTTAAATAGTTATTTTAAGTTTCTTTTAAAAATAGGAGAAATTAAAAAGAATCCATTATTAAAACACAAAGCACTCAAAACAAGTAAAAAAGTACAAGTGCCATTTTCGCAAAAAGAAATTGAAGATGTTTTAGACTACTTAGACGAAGAAGATGATTTTGAAGGTATACGTAATAAACTCATTGTTGAGCTATTTTATTCAACAGGGATTAGACGTATAGAACTTGTAGAATTAAAGATAGATAGTATTACTACAGAAGGAAAAACTATAAAAGTTCTAGGAAAGAGAAATAAAGAAAGAATAATACCGTTATTACCATCAGTAATAAAAACTATAAAAAAGTACCAAAACATAAGGCGTACATTATCAATAGTTAAAGATAAAGATCATTTATTTTTAACTAAAAAAGGAGTTAAAATATATGAAACACTTGTATATAGGATAATAAATGATTATTTTGGTAGGGCATCTGCAAAAGTGAAAAGAAGTCCGCATATACTAAGACATTCTTTTGCAACACATTTGTTAAACCAAGGTGCTGATTTGAATGCTGTAAAAGAACTTTTAGGTCATTCTAGTTTAGCCGCTACTCAAATATATACACATAACAGTATAACTGAACTTAAAAAAGTGCAATTAAAATCACATCCAAGAAGTAAAAAATAATAAAGTAGGGACAGTATGTCTAACCAAATAAAAATAAGATGAAAGTAAACACCCAGTCAGTTAATTTCAATGCAGATCAAGAATTGTTAGATTTTATTCAAAAACGAATGGATAAGTTAGATATGTTTTATGATAAAGTAATAAAATCAGACGTTTTTTTAAAAGTAGAAAACACTAGTGATAAAGAAAATAAAATATTTGAAGCAAAAGTAAGTGTGCCAGGAGACAGTTTCGTAGTAAAAAAGCAATGTAAAAGTTTCGAAGAAGGAGCAGATAGTGCTATTTCATCCTTAGAAAGACAGTTGAAAAAGCGAAAAGAGAAATTAAGATCACATTTATAGTAAAAATTATTAAAAAAATGTTTTGAATAATTAAATAAATATATACATTTGCAGTTCGTTAGAAATAGCGGACTTTTTTTTATGTTAAAAAAAGAGAAAAGCCGATGTAGCTCAGCTGGCTAGAGCAGCTGATTTGTAATCAGCAGGTCGTGGGTTCGAGTCCCTCCATCGGCTCAAAAAAAAGTAAAAGTGAAAAAGGTGTCGAGAAGCTGGAAAATCAGATTGATTTAGGGTTGAAGTCAGTCTAGAAGCTTAAGTTCTTTAAATATTGAAATAAAGTTTAAATGGGGAGATACTCAAGCGGCCAACGAGGGCAGACTGTAAATCTGCTGACTACGTCTTCGCAGGTTCGAATCCTGCTCTCCCCACTTTTTTTGATTTTTATAAAATATTGGAAACCATACAAGCGAAAGTTTGTTAAAATTGCGAGAGTAGCTCAGTTGGTAGAGCGTCAGCCTTCCAAGCTGAATGTCGCCAGTTCGAACCTGGTCTCTCGCTCTATATTCCTGCGAAGGCAGGGGTCTCTTCTTTCATGAGAAAACACTTTAAAAGATTTGTTTTTTGAAAGAAAAGGAAATAAAAACTTTACGCCGGTGTAGCTCAGGGGTAGAGCGTTTCCTTGGTAAGGAAGAGGTCACGAGTTCAATTCTCGTCATTGGCTCTATTATAGAGTTAAAAAAAAGAGTACATAAAATTATTATATAACAAAGATTAAATTATTTAAAACATGGCAAAGGCAACTTTCGATCGTTCAAAACCACACTTAAATATTGGTACAATTGGACACGTAGATCACGGTAAAACAACTTTAACTGCTGCTATTACTAAAGTATTAGCTGATGCAGGTTTATCAGAAGCAAAAGATTTCGATCAAATTGATAACGCTCCTGAAGAAAAAGAAAGAGGTATAACAATTAATACATCTCACGTAGAATACGCAACAGCTAATCGTCATTACGCTCACGTTGACTGTCCAGGTCACGCCGATTACGTAAAGAACATGGTTACTGGTGCTGCTCAAATGGATGGTGCTATCCTAGTAGTAGCTGCGACAGATGGTCCTATGCCGCAAACTCGTGAGCATATCTTGTTAGGACGCCAGGTAGGAATTCCTCGTATCGTTGTATTCATGAATAAAGTGGATATGGTTGATGATGAAGAATTACTTGAATTAGTAGATATGGAAATCAGAGATTTATTATCTTTCTATGAGTATGATGGAGATAATGGACCTGTAATTGCTGGTTCTGCTTTAGGTGCGCTTAACGGTGAACAAAAGTGGGTTGATACAGTAATGGAGCTAATGGCTGCTGTTGATGCTTGGATTGAAGAGCCTACAAGAGAGGTTGATAAAGATTTCTTAATGCCTATCGAGGATGTGTTCTCTATTACAGGTCGTGGTACTGTAGCAACTGGTCGTATTGAGACTGGTATTGCTAATACTGGAGATCCTGTTGAGATTATTGGTATGGGTGCTGAAAAATTAACATCTACTATTACAGGAATTGAAATGTTCCGTCAAATATTAGATAGAGGTGAGGCTGGAGATAATGCAGGTATCTTATTAAGAGGTATTGAGAAATCTCAAATTTCAAGAGGTATGGTTATTTGTAAGCCAGCTTCTGTTACTCCTCATGATAAATTTAAAGCTGAGGTTTATATCCTTAAAAAAGAAGAAGGTGGACGTCACACTCCATTCCATAATAACTACCGTCCACAGTTCTACGTACGTACAACTGACGTAACTGGAAACATTGCGCTTCCTGATGGAGTTGAAATGGTTATGCCTGGAGATAACTTAACTATTACTGTTGAGTTAATTCAACCAATTGCAATGAATGTTGGTCTTCGTTTCGCTATACGTGAGGGAGGAAGAACTGTTGGAGCTGGTCAGGTAACTGAAATATTATAGTAAACGTTTCGTTTATTAAAGAATAAACAAGTTAAGGTATTTCATTTTCGAAATACCTTAACTTATGTTTACGGGCGTAGCTCAGTTGGTAGAGCACTGGTCTCCAAAACCAGGTGTCGGGAGTTCGAGTCTCTCCGCCCGTGCAATATAAAAGAAGATTACTTTTAGGGTATTTTCAATCGAATTACAAGGATAAAAGCCTCTTTATAAGTTGAGCTTTTTATTCGGTTTAAAACTAAATATAAATGGCTGGAATTGTAAATTATATAAAAGAATCATTTGGAGAGCTAAAGAATAATGTGACATGGCCTAGTTGGGCAGAGGCACAAAGCTTAACTATTTTGGTTGCTGTGTTTTCAATTGTTTTTTCTCTTGCAATATGGGGAATAGATACTGTTTTCAGTAAAGTCATTACTACTTATTTTCAGTGGATTAACGGATAAATAAAAATATTATGGCTGAAGTTAGTGAGAAAAAGTGGTACGTTGTTAGAGCTGTAAGTGGTCAAGAGAATAAAATTAAAACTTATATAGAGAATGAAATTGCTCGTTTAGGTTTGCAAGATTATGTTGATCAAGTATTAGTTCCTACAGAAAAGGTGATTCAAATCCGTAATGGAAAAAAGACTCAAAAAGAAAAAGTTTTTTTTCCTGGATATATAATGGTACAAGCAAATTTAACAGGTGAGGTTCCTCATATAATTAGATCTGTTACAAATGTAATTGGTTTTTTAGGAGAAACTAAAGGTGGTGACCCTGTACCGTTAAGACAATCTGAAGTTAACAGAATGTTAGGCAAAGTTGATGAATTGGCAGTTCAAGAGAATGTGAATGTGGTTATACCATTTACTAAAGGAGAAACAGTAAAAGTTATTGATGGTCCTTTTAATGGATTTGATGGTACTATAGAAAACATTAACGAAGAAAAGCGTAAGCTTGAAGTAATGGTTAAGATTTTTGGAAGAAAGACACCATTAGAACTAAGTTATATGCAAGTAGAAAAAGTATAGTATAATAGTATTACATATAGATGAGTCTTTCGCTTCCAAAAGAAAGATAGCATCAAAAATTAAATTATTAAATAATGGCAAAAGAATTAGGTAAAGTAGTTAAGTTACAAGTTCGGGGAGGTGCTGCGAATCCATCGCCACCGGTTGGACCCGCTTTAGGAGCCGCTGGTGTTAACATCATGGAGTTCTGTAAGCAATTCAATGCTAGAACCCAAGATAAAGCTGGTAAAGTATTACCCGTTGTTATCTCTGTTTACAAAGACAAATCATTCGACTTTGTAATTAAGACTCCACCAGCAGCAGTTCAATTAATGGAAGCTGCAAAGGTGAAGAAAGGTTCTGGAGAGCCAAACCGAAAAAAAGTAGCTAAAGTTTCTTGGGATCAAGTTAAAACAATCGCTGAAGACAAAATGGTAGATTTAAATGCATTTACAATTGAGTCTGCAATGAAAATGATAGCTGGTACCGCAAGATCAATGGGTATAACCGTAACAGGGCAATTCCCTAATTAATCTATTAAAGACATTTAAAATGGCAAGATTAACAAAAAAGAAAAAAGAAGCTGCAGCGAAAATAGAAAAAGGAAGAATTTATTCTGTTGAAGAAGCGTCAGCATTAATAAAAGAAATTACCAATACAAAGTTTGATGCATCAGTTGATTTAGCAGTGCGTTTAGGAGTAGATCCTAGAAAAGCAAACCAAATGGTCAGAGGTGTTGTATCTCTACCACATGGTACTGGTAAAAACATGAAAGTACTAGCATTAGTAACTCCAGATAAAGAAGCAGAAGCTAAAGAAGCTGGAGCAGATTACGTTGGCTTAGACGAATACCTTGATAAAATCAAGAGTGGTTGGACAGATGTAGATGTAATTATTACTATGCCTAGCGTTATGGGTAAATTAGGTCCTTTAGGACGTGTATTAGGTCCTCGTGGTTTAATGCCTAATCCAAAAACTGGAACTGTAACTATGGATGTTGCTAAAGCTGTAACAGAAGTAAAAGCTGGTAAAATTGACTTTAAAGTTGATAAAACAGGTATTGTTCATGCAGCAATTGGTAAAGCATCATTTAGCGCAGATAAGATTGCAGGTAACGCAAACGAATTATTAACAACATTAATGAAACTAAAGCCAACAGCATCTAAAGGAGTTTATGTAAAAAGTATTTTTATGTCTTCTACAATGAGCCCTAGTGTAGCTGTTGATCCTAAAATTGGTTAATTAGTTAAAAACTTTTATTATGACTAGAGAAGAAAAATCACAAGTAATTGAAGAATTAACTGCACAATTAGCTGATAATGCAAATATCTATTTAACAGATATTTCAGGATTAAATGCAGGTACAACTTCTGATTTACGTCGTGCTTGTTTTAAATCAGATATACAGTTAGCTGTAGTTAAAAATACATTGTTAGAAAAAGCAATGGAAGCTTCAGATAGAGATTTCGGAGACCTTCCTTCAATATTGAAAGGAAACACTTCTGTAATGTATTCTGAAACAGGAAACGCTCCTGCTAAAGTAATTAAAGCTTTCAGAAAGAAATCTGAAAAACCTTTATTAAAAGGAGCTTTTATTGAAGAGGCTGTTTATTTAGGAGATGAGAATCTTGATATGTTAGTAGATATCAAATCTAAAGAAGAATTGATAGGAGAGATTGTTGGATTATTACAATCTCCTGCTAAAAATGTTATTTCTGCACTTAAATCAGGTGGTGGAACTATAGCAGGTATCATTAAAACACTATCTGAGAAATCAGAATAGTATTAAATAGTACGCACTTTATTACAAATATATTATTACAAAATTATTAAAACGATAGAAAATGGCAGATTTAAAAGATTTCGCAGAACAATTAGTTAACCTTACTGTAAAAGAAGTAAATGAGTTAGCAACTATATTAAAAGATGAGTATGGTATCGAACCTGCTGCTGCTGCTGTAGCTGTAGCTGCTGCTGCTGGTGGTGCTGGTGGAGACGCTGCAGATGAGCAAACTGAATTTGATGTTATCTTAAAAGCCGCTGGTGGTTCTAAATTAGCAGTTGTAAAATTAGTTAAAGAATTAACTGGTTTAGGTTTAAAAGAAGCTAAAGGTTTAGTTGATGATGCACCAAGTGCAATCAAAGAAGCAGTAACTAAAGATGAAGCTGAAGCTTTAAAAGCATCTTTAGAAGAAGCTGGAGCTGAGGTAGAAGTTAAGTAATTTCTACTACTCAAAAACACAAAGGTTTAGGTCTGGAGCATGCGCTTCAAGACCTAAACCATTTTGCGTATATAATAGTTTTATACGCTATTAATTTTTTTTAATCATAATTCCGTCCATTGATGTTATCAACAAAAGCTGAAAGATTAAATTTCTCTTCTATCGTAAATAGAACAGAATATCCAGATTTCTTGGATATTCAGATTAAATCCTTTCAGGATTTTTTCCAATTAGAAACAAAATCTGAAGAAAGAGGAGATGAAGGTTTATACAATACCTTCATGGAAAACTTTCCAATCACTGATTCGCGTAATCAATTTGTTTTAGAATTTTTAGATTACTTTGTAGACCCACCAAGATATGCTATTGAAGAGTGTATTGAAAGAGGACTTACTTATAGTGTTCCACTAAAGGCAAGGTTAAAGTTATATTGTACAGACCCTGAACATGAGGATTTCGAGACCATTGTTCAAGATGTGTATTTAGGAACTATACCTTATATGACCCCAAGTGGTACTTTCTGTATTAATGGTGCAGAGCGTGTTGTTGTATCTCAATTGCACCGTTCGCCAGGAGTTTTCTTTGGACAGTCTTTCCACGCGAATGGAACTAAATTATATTCAGCAAGAGTTATACCATTCAAAGGATCTTGGATTGAATTTGCTACAGACATCAATCAGGTGATGTATGCATATATTGATAGAAAGAAAAAATTACCTGTTACTACGCTTTTCCGTGCTATCGGATTTGAGCGTGATAAAGATATTTTAGAGATTTTTGACTTAGCAGAAGAAGCAAAAGTTTCAAAATCTGGATTAAAAAAGTACTTAGGAAGAAAATTAGCTGCACGTGTTTTAAATACATGGCATGAAGATTTTGTTGATGAAGATACTGGAGAAGTTGTATCTATTGAGCGTAATGAGATTGTGCTTGATCGTGATACAGTTTTAGATAAAGAAAATATTGAAGAGATTCTTGATGCTGATGTAAAGACTATACTTTTACATAAGGAAACTACAGAACAAGGTGATTATGCAATTATTCATAACACACTTCAAAAAGATCCAACAAACTCTGAAAAAGAAGCTGTTGAACATATTTATAGACAATTACGTAATGCTGAGCCGCCAGATGAGGAAACAGCACGTGGTATTATAGATAAATTATTCTTTAGTGACCAACGTTACTCTTTAGGAGAAGTTGGGCGTTATAGAATGAACAAGAAATTACAATTAGATATCGGAATGGATAAGCAAGTACTTACCAAAGAAGATATCATTACTATAATAAAATATTTAATCGAGCTTATCAACTCAAAAGCGGAGATTGATGATATTGATCACTTATCTAACCGTCGTGTACGTACAGTAGGTGAGCAATTATCTCAACAATTTGGAGTTGGTTTAGCACGTATGGCACGTACTATTCGTGAGCGTATGAACGTTCGTGATAATGAGGTGTTTACACCAATAGATTTAATTAATGCGAAGACTTTATCGTCTGTAATTAATTCATTCTTTGGGACTAACCAGTTATCTCAATTTATGGATCAAACTAATCCATTAGCAGAGATAACTCATAAGCGTCGTTTATCAGCGCTAGGACCTGGAGGTTTATCTAGAGAAAGAGCTGGTTTTGAGGTTCGTGATGTACACTATACTCACTACGGACGTTTATGTCCTATCGAAACACCAGAGGGACCAAATATTGGTTTGATTTCTTCACTTTCTGTATTTGCAAAAGTGAATTCTATGGGATTCATTGAAACTCCTTATAGAAAAGTTACTGAAGGTGTTGTTGATATTCAAAATGAACCTACATATTTAAGTGCAGAAGAAGAAGAAGAAAAGTTAATCGCTCAAGCAACAGTAAATGTTGATGATGGTGGTAAGATCCTACATGATAAGGTTATTGCTCGAATGGAAGGTGATTTTCCAGTAATAGACCCTTCTGAATTACATTATACAGATGTAGCTCCAAACCAAATATCTTCTATATCGGCATCTTTAATCCCTTTCTTAGAACATGATGATGCGAATAGAGCCTTGATGGGATCTAACATGATGCGTCAAGCTGTTCCATTATTAAGAGTAGATTCGCCAATTGTAGGTACTGGTTTAGAACGTCAAGTCGCTTCAGATTCTAGAGTATTAATTAATGCAGAAGGAACAGGAGAAGTACTTTATGTAGATGCAAACGAAATTAAAATTAGATACGATCGTACAGAAGATCAAGCTGCTGTAAGTTTTGATACAGATGTAAAAACATATCAATTAGTTAAATTCAGAAAAACGAATCAAGGAACTTCTATTAACTTAAAACCAATTGTAGTTAAAGGGGATAAAGTTAAAAAAGGTGAAGTTTTATGTGAAGGATACGCTACTCAAAAAGGGGAGTTAGCACTTGGTAGAAATATGAAAGTAGCCTTTATGCCTTGGAAAGGGTATAACTTTGAGGATGCGATTGTAATTTCTGAAAAAGTAGTACGTGAAGATATATTTACATCTATACATATAGATGAGTATTCTTTAGAAGTAAGAGATACTAAATTAGGTAATGAAGAGTTAACTAATGATATACCTAACGTCTCTGAAGAAGCTACTAAAGATTTAGATGAAAATGGAATGATTAGAGTTGGTGCCGAGGTTAAACCTGGTGATATTCTTATTGGTAAAATTACACCAAAAGGAGAATCAGATCCAACTCCAGAAGAAAAATTATTACGTGCTATATTTGGCGACAAAGCAGGCGATGTAAAAGATGCTTCATTAAAAGCATCTCCATCATTACATGGTGTTGTTATTGAGAAAAAATTATTCGCTAGAGCTGTAAAAGATAAGCGTAAGAGAGCTCAAGATAAAGATGACATCTTAGCATTAGAAGCTCAATATGATAGAAAGTTTGATGAATTAAAAGATGTTTTAATTGAAAAACTTTTCAACATTGTTAATGGAAAAACTGCTCAAGGTATTTTTAATGATTTAGGTGAAGAAGTATTACCAAAAGGTAAAAAATTCACGCTTAAAATGTTAAATGCTGTAGATGATTATGCTCACTTAGTGTCTGGGAAATGGACTACTGATATGCATACAAATAGCTTAGTTGCAGATTTAATTCATAACTACAAGATTAAAGAAAATGACTTACAAGGTTCTTTACGTCGTGAGAAGTTTACAATATCTGTAGGAGATGAATTGCCGGCAGGTATTATTAAATTAGCTAAAGTTTATATTGCTAAAAAGCGTAAACTTAAAGTAGGAGATAAAATGGCAGGACGTCACGGTAACAAAGGTATTGTTGCGCGTATAGTTCGTCAAGAAGATATGCCGTTCTTAGAAGATGGAACCCCAGTTGATATTGTATTGAACCCTCTTGGTGTACCATCTCGTATGAATATTGGTCAAATATATGAAACCGTATTAGGATGGGCAGGACAAAAATTAGATCGTAAGTATGCCACGCCAATTTTTGATGGAGCTACAATTGAGCAAATTAACGGATTTACAGATGAAGCTGGAATTCCTAGATATGGTCATACTTATCTTTATGATGGTGGTACAGGTTCTCGTTTTGATCAACCAGCAACAGTTGGTGTAATTTACATGTTGAAACTTGGACATATGGTTGATGATAAAATGCACGCTCGTTCTATTGGGCCTTACTCATTAATTACACAACAACCTCTTGGTGGTAAAGCACAATTTGGTGGTCAACGTTTTGGTGAGATGGAAGTATGGGCACTTGAGGCTTATGGTGCATCAAGTACTTTACGTGAAATTTTAACAGTAAAATCTGATGATGTTATTGGTAGAGCTAAAACTTACGAAGCAATCGTAAAAGGAGAGCCAATGCCAGATCCTGGATTACCAGAATCTTTTAACGTACTTATGCACGAATTGAAAGGTTTAGGATTAGATATTAGATTAGAGGAATAAAAAATAGTAATTAGTAATCAGTATAAGGTTAATCAACTTTATACTGATTACCAAATACTGAATACTATAAGAAATTATGGCAAGAAAACAAGATAAGAATCCAGTAAAGAGATTTAATAAAATCTCAATTGGTTTAGCGTCACCAGAATCTATTTTAGCAGAGTCTAAAGGTGAAGTCTTAAAACCAGAAACTATTAATTATCGAACTCACAAACCAGAAAGGGATGGTTTGTTTTGTGAGCGTATTTTTGGTCCTGTAAAGGATTATGAATGTGCTTGTGGAAAATATAAAAGAATTCGTTACAAGGGTATTGTTTGCGACCGTTGTGGTGTAGAAGTAACAGAAAAGAAAGTACGTAGAGATAGAGTAGGACATATTAATTTAGTGGTTCCTGTTGCTCACATTTGGTACTTCCGTTCTTTACCAAATAAAATAGGTTATTTACTAGGTTTACCATCTAAGAAATTAGATATGATTATTTACTACGAGCGATATGTAGTAATTCAACCTGGTTTAGCTAAAAATGAAGAAGGAGAACCATTACAAAAGATGGACTTCTTAACTGAAGAGGAATATTTAAATATTGCAGAAGCACTTCCTCAAGATAATCAATATTTAGATGATGAAGACCCAAATAAGTTTATTGCTAAAATGGGGGCTGAATGTCTTATTGATTTATTAGCAAGAATAGATTTAGAAGCATTGTCTTATGAATTACGTCATAAAGCAAATACTGAAACATCTAAACAGCGTAAAACAGAAGCGTTAAAACGCTTACAAGTTGTTGGATCCTTACGTGAATCTAATCAAAATAGAGAAAATCGTCCAGAATGGATGATTATGAAGGTTGTGCCAATTATTCCACCAGAATTACGTCCATTAGTGCCGTTAGATGGTGGTCGTTTTGCAACTTCGGATTTAAATGATTTATACCGTCGTGTAATTATCCGTAACAACCGTCTTAAACGTTTGGTTGAGATAAAAGCACCAGAAGTGATTTTACGTAATGAGAAACGTATGTTACAAGAATCTGTAGATTCTTTATTTGATAACACGCGTAAATCATCAGCTGTAAAAACAGATTCTAACAGACCATTAAAATCATTATCAGATTCACTTAAAGGTAAGCAAGGACGTTTCCGTCAAAACTTACTTGGTAAGCGTGTTGATTATTCTGCACGTTCTGTAATTGTTGTTGGGCCAGAATTAAAATTATTTGAATGTGGATTGCCTAAAAACATGGCGGCCGAATTATACAAGCCTTTTGTAATTAGAAAATTAATTGAAAGAGGTATTGTAAAAACTGTAAAATCTGCAAAGAAAATTATAGATAAAAGAGAGCCTGTAGTTTGGGATATATTAGAAAATGTTCTTAAAGGACATCCAGTATTACTAAACCGTGCACCTACGCTTCACCGTTTAGGTATACAAGCTTTTCAACCAAAATTAATTGAAGGTAAAGCTATCCAATTACACCCATTAGTATGTACTGCATTTAATGCCGATTTTGATGGGGATCAAATGGCAGTACACTTACCTCTTGGACCAGAAGCTATTTTAGAATGTCAATTATTAATGTTGGCGTCTCATAATATCTTAAATCCTGCGAATGGATCACCGGTAACGGTACCTTCTCAGGATATGGTACTTGGCCTTTATTATATGACTAAGTTGCGTAAGTCTACTCCTGAAGTTCCAATTCAAGGAGAAGGTTTAACGTTTTATGGGCCTGAAGAAGTAGAAATTGCTTTTAATGAAAAGCGTATTGACTTAAATGCGTCTATTAAAGTAAGAACTCTTGATATAAACGATGATGGGAAGTTAGAGCCAATGGTTATTGATACTACAGTTGGTCGTGTATTATTTAATCAACATGTACCTCAAGCCGCTGGATACATCAATCAAGTATTAACTAAAAAATCTTTAAGAGATATTATTGGTGATATCCTTAAATATACTTCAGTTCCTGAAACTGCAGATTTCCTAGATGCTATTAGAACACTAGGATTTAAATTTGCATTCCAAGGTGGGTTATCATTCAGTTTAGGTGATATTATTATACCACCAGAAAAACAAGGAATGATTGATAAGGCTAATGGTTTAGTTGACGGTATTACTGGAAACTATAACATGGGACTTATTACCAATAATGAGCGTTATAATCAAGTTATTGATATTTGGACTTCTACAAATGCTGAATTGACAGAATTGTCAATGAAGCGTATTAGAGAGGATCAACAAGGATTTAACTCGGTATTTATGATGCTTGATTCTGGAGCAAGGGGATCTAAAGAGCAGATTCGCCAGCTTACAGGTATGCGTGGATTAATGGCGAAACCTAAAAAATCTACTGCAGGTGGAGGATCTATTATTGAAAATCCAATTCTTTCTAACTTTAAGGAAGGTCTTTCAATTTTAGAATACTTTATTTCTACTCACGGTGCTCGTAAAGGTCTTGCGGATACGGCTCTTAAAACAGCCGATGCAGGTTATTTAACACGTCGTTTAGTTGATGTTTCTCAAGATGTTATTGTTAACACAGAAGATTGTGGAACATTAAGAGGTGTTGAAGTAGAGCCATTAAAGAAAAATGATGAAGTTGTTGAAACTCTTGAAGAAAGAATTGTAGGTCGTGTATCATTAAACGATGTTTACGATCCTTTAACACAAGAATTATTAGTTTCTGCAGGTCAATTAATAGAAGATGATATTGCTAAGTCAATTGAGGCATCACCGCTAGAATCTTTAGATGTGCGTTCTGCTTTAAGTTGTGAAGCTTTAAAAGGAATCTGTGCTAAATGTTATGGTCGTAACCTTGCTACTGGTAAAATGGTACAGAGAGGTGAAGCTGTAGGTGTAGTAGCTGCTCAATCTATTGGAGAGCCAGGAACGCAGTTAACACTTCGTACATTCCACGTAGGTGGTATTGCAGGTAACATTTCAGAAGAAAACAATTTAGCTGTTAAATTTGGGGGTATTGCTGAAATTGAAGATTTAAAAACAGTTAAAGGTCAAGATAGTGAAGGAAACGATATTGATATCGTAATTTCTAGAACATCTGAACTTAAACTTACAGATAAGAAAACAGGTATAGTTTTAAGTACGAATAATATACCTTACGGTTCTACGCTTCTTATTAATAGTGGTGATAAGTTAACTAAAGGTGATGTAGTTTGTACTTGGGATCCATATAATGGTGTTATTGTTTCTGAGTTTGCTGGTAAAGTGAAGTATGAAAATATTGAGCAAGGTGTTACGTACCAAGTTGAAATAGATGAACAAACTGGTTTCCAAGAAAAAGTAATATCTGAATCTAGAAACAAAAAAATAATTCCAACACTTCATATAGAAGACGATAACGGAGAAATAATTCGTTCATATAACTTACCGGTTGGAGCTCACTTAATGATTGACGATGAAGATAAAGTTAAGGTTGGAAAAATCTTAGTTAAGATTCCACGTAAATCTTCTAAAGCAGGTGATATTACTGGAGGTCTACCTCGTGTAACAGAATTATTTGAAGCACGTAATCCATCTAATCCAGCTGTTGTTAGTGCTATTGATGGTGTCGTATCTTTTGGTAAAATCAAAAGAGGTAATCGTGAGATTATAATTGAATCTAAAACAGGCGATATTAAAAAATACTTGGTGAAGTTATCAAGTCAAATTCTTGTTCAAGAAAATGATTTTGTAAAAGCAGGTATGCCTTTATCAGATGGTTCTATTACTCCTAATGATATATTGAATATCAAAGGACCTTCAGCGGTTCAGCAATATTTGGTAAACGAAGTACAGGAAGTTTATCGTTTACAAGGGGTGAAAATTAACGATAAGCATTTTGAAGTTGTGGTAAGACAAATGATGCGTAAAGTTAGAATTATTGATTCTGGTGACACTATTTTCTTAGAAGATCAATTAGCTCATAAAGGAGATTTTATTAAAGAAAACGATGATATTTTTGGTAAGAAAGTCATAGAAAACGCTGGAGATTCAATTAACCTTAAAGCAGGTCAAATTGTTACACCTCGTGAATTAAGAGATGAAAACTCTATTTTGCGTAGAGAAGATAAGCAGCTTGTTGAAGCTAGAGAAGCTAAACCAGCAACAGCTACTCCTATCTTACAAGGTATTACTAGAGCATCGTTACAGACGAAATCATTTATTTCTGCGGCGTCGTTCCAGGAAACTACTAAAGTACTTAACGAAGCAGCAGTAGCAGGTAAAGTTGATGCTTTAGAGGGCTTGAAAGAGAATGTAATTGTTGGTCATAGAATACCAGCAGGTACAGGTATGAGAACTTACAAGGATATTATTGTTGGCTCTAAAGAAGAGTTTGACGAAATGATGCAAGTAAAACAAGAATTAAATTACAATTAAATTTGTATTCCTGTGAAAATAGGAATATATAATATAAAAGCCTTCTTGTAATTTACTTGGAGGCTTTTAAATTTAAAATAAAATTATGGCAGACGAAAATGATAAACCAAAACAGGGACAAATTAATATTGAATTAGATCAAGATGTTGCAGAAGGAACTTATTCTAACTTAGCAATTATAAATCACTCAGTCTCAGAGTTTGTAGTAGATTTTGTTAATATTATGCCAGGTGTTCCCAAAAGTAAAGTGAAATCTAGAATTATATTAACGCCTCAGCATGCAAAGCGTTTGCTTAAAGCTTTGGCAGATAATGTAAATAGGTTTGAAAGCGCTCATGGAGAAATAAAAGATTATGAGCAACCACCAATGCCACTAAATTTTGGACCAACAGGACAGGCATAATTAAAAGCTATTCTTAAATAATTTTTAATAAATTTATTTTATATAACAAAAAAAGTAACTTAATATAAGTTGCTTTTTTTGTGATATAAAATATTTTGAATGTATATGATGGTTATTACTCTTTAAGTTTATTAGAAGTCTTTATTTTAAATTTTAGAACAGAAGAGTAAATTATAATCTAAATATTTAAAATTCTGAAGTTAAATGAAATTTAATACTAGGGTATTTCTGTTCTGTCATTTGTAAACTAAATGATGAATCGGCTAAAAATACTAATTGATCTTGCTTATCCTTAGCTAAATAACGCTGCTTTACTCTAACAAATTCTTTGTATTCTTCATTTTTTTCATCTTCTGGATCTACCCAACAAGCCTTGAATACATTTAAATTTTCATAGCTACATTTGGCTCCGTACTCATGTTCTAATCGATATTGAATAACTTCATATTGTAATGCGCCAACTGTTCCTATTACTTTCCTGCCATTTAATTCAAGCGTAAATAATTGGGCAACACCTTCATCCATTAATTGATCAATACCTTTAAATAATTGTTTAGATTTTAAAGGATCTGCATTATTTATATATCTAAAATGTTCAGGCGAAAAACTTGGAACACCTTTATAATTAAGAATTTCTCCTTCTGTTAAAGTATCTCCAATTTTAAAGCTACCAGTGTCTTGTAAGCCAACAATATCACCTGGATAGGAAATATCTACAATCTCTTTCTTTTCTGCGAAAAAAGCATTAGGGCTTGAAAATTTAACTTTCTTTTTATTTCTAACATGTAAATATGGAGCATTTCTTTTAAATTCTCCAGATACTATCTTAACAAATGCTAATCTATTTCTATGGTTTGGGTCCATGTTAGCATGAATTTTAAATACAAAGCCACTAAATTTTGATTCATCTGGTTCAACTAAGCGTTCTTCACTTTGTTTAGGCCTTGGCTTAGGAGCTATTTCAACAAAACAATCTAATAATTCTCTAACTCCAAAATTGTTTAAAGCAGATCCAAAAAAAACAGGTTGTAAATTCCCTTCTAAATATTTTTCTTTATCAAATCCAGGATAAATACCTTCAACAAGTTCTATTTCTTCTTTTAGCGTATTCGCAGTAGTATCACCAATTAGAGTATCTAATTCTGAAGATGATAAGTCTGATATCTCTATAGTCTCTTCTATTTCTTTTCTACTATCACCACTAAAAAGATTTACATTTTTTTCCCAAATATTATAAATACCTTTAAAATCGTATCCCATACCAATAGGGAAACTTAAAGGCGTAACTTTTAAGCCTAATTTTTGTTCAACTTCATCAAGCAAATCAAAAGCATCTTTTCCTTCTCTATCCATTTTATTAATGAATACAATCATAGGGATGTTACGCATTCTACAAACTTCAACAAGTTTTTCAGTTTGTTCCTCAACTCCTTTGGCAACATCAATAACAACTATTACACTATCAACAGCTGTAAGTGTTCTAAAGGTGTCTTCAGCAAAATCTTTATGTCCAGGAGTATCAAGAATATTAATTTTTATACCATTATATTCAAAAGCCAATACAGAAGTTGCAACAGAAATACCACGTTGACGCTCAATTTCCATAAAGTCACTAGTCGCTCCTTTCTTTATTTTGTTGCTTTTTACGGCTCCAGCTTCTTGAATAGCTCCACCAAATAATAATAGTTTTTCTGTTAATGTTGTCTTTCCTGCATCAGGATGCGAAATAATACCAAAGGTACGTCTGCGTTCAATTTCTTCTATAAAACCCATAATGTTTATTGAGATTGCAAATATAGATTATATTGAAATATTTAAAATCATAAACACTTTATTATATTATTTATAAAATTATAATTTAAATGTTTAGTGTGATACTTAGAATTGTTAATGGGCAATAATAATTTTAAATGAGATATTTTTTATTAATTTATTGATGATAATTTACATTCGAGTTGTTTTTAGTATTATATATTTAATAAAATTAAGTGAAGTGATGTTTTTATTATAAAAAAATAATTTATTAACATTTATTAACAATAATATATATATTTTTGCACAAGCATTCCCTAGCTATTTGATTTACTTAAGAACATTTTCTAATTCTCAGAGTATTTAATCTTCATAGATTTTATTTCAAAAATACCAGATTTACATTTTAACGTGTTTTTTTTCACGTTTTGTCGGCATGAATTTCTTATGTTTGTGATGTAATGAAAGCTTTATCTTTCATTGTCTATCCTCTCTATAATGATAATATTTTTTTAAATAAATTGATTTTATGATAGTTACTGTTATCCAACCCTCAAAGAAAAGAAGTTTAAAAATCTTTAGCTTTTTTATTTTATTGTTTTTATTGTCCTTTAATGTTTCTAATTCACAAGGTTCATGTTCCGTTAATGTGGGACTTGACCAAATAATTTGTGAAAATGAAACATTTACTTTACCTGGTGAAACTAATGGAAGTTTTTCAGATGGTCCTATTTGGAGTCAAGTTGGCGGACCTTCAGTAATTATAAGTAATCCATCAGATTTAGAATCATCAGTAATTGGTTTTGTAGCAGGAAATACTTATGAATTTCAGCTTTTGGGTACATGTACAAATAATAATATAGCGTCTCAAACTGTTTCAATATCTGTTAGACCAATAACTATAGCAGATGCAGGGGATGATATTGCTTCTTGCCCAGACAATTCAGGCTCTTTAGTTATACTTGGTAATACAACAATTAATCCAGGAGAAGTTGGACAATGGACTATTGTCGAAAACAATAACCCATCTGGAGTAATAATCAATTCACCAAATTCACCAATTTCTACAATTGTATTTCCTGAAGATGAAGCGGGTACAAGTACGTTACGTTGGACAATAACAAGTCCAGATTGTGAATCTTTTGATGAAATAAGCGTTACAAATTATGGAGGTGTTTCACCTTTAAACGCTGGTACAGACAAATCAGTGTCTGATTGTTATTCTGTATCTCAAAATGTTAGGATGGATGCAGATTTTGCTGGTGATGGGTTTGGAGGACAAATTGGTACTTGGGTATTTGTCAGTGGTCCAACAGCTGATAATATTGCTCCAACAAATATAAATGATAACGATGCTTTAGTAACTGGTTTAATAGAAGGTGTTTATGTTTATAGATGGGAAGTAACAGGTCCATGTATTTCTGGAACAGATACAGTAACTATTACAGTTCCTCCTGCGACGCAAAGTGTCTCTAACGCTTCTATTTCAAATAATAATCAAAGATTTTGTGACGCCAGTATAACTGAGGCTACATTAATAGGCTCTTTACCAGATTTCACTAACGAAAACGTGCTTTGGGAACAGGTTAATAACGGAGCACCAACAGCAACAATAGTAAATGACGCAAATAGTACTACGCAAGTTACAGGTTTAATTTCTCCTAATTCATATCAATTTAGATATACAATAACAAATATTAACACATCATGTACTACTAATAGAGTAGCTAATATAACCTATAGCGTAGATCCTATTAGTATGTTGGCTAATGTAGGAAATGATCTAGTAGGTGATTGTGGAGACACTTCAATACCTGTGCCTTATACATCTACAGGAGGAAATAGAACAGAATATAGTATAGTTGGAGGTCCTAATGATTCATCAATTAATTTTCCAACTAGTTATTTTAATCTAGGTTCTGCTAATAATGGGACTAGAACGATTAATTTTGATGTGGCTGGTGTATATACTGTTAATTTTAGAAGACGAAGAACAGGTAATTTACAAGTAGGTCCATGTGATAGAGCAAATAGTTCTATAAACATTTTTGTTTCTACAGATGTACCTGGAGCAAATGCAGGTTCTTCTCAAGTGTTTATTTGTGGAAATGATAGTGGCGGGTTAATTGGTAATACGGTTAATCCTGGTGAAGTAGCGATTTGGTCTTTAGTAAGTGGTCCTGAAGGTATGACAAATGCTATTATAGATGATAGATACGCAAGAGAACCAAACCTTACTGGTCTTATCCCAGGAGTTTATAATTTTAGTTATTCAGTGTCTGCAGGTCCAAATTGTACAGCTCCTGCAGTAGGTACAACTACAATAACTGTTACTCCAACTAGTAATTTGCCTATTGAGGCAGGGTTAAATCAATCAGTATGTTTTAATGCTCCTGTACAATTAAATGCAGATCCATTATTAGAAAGCCAAATAGGTACTTGGTCTACATCAAACCCTAGCATTATATTTTCAGATGTTAATGACCCAAATGCTATAGCAACTGGTTTTTTAATTCAGAATGCAACAATAGATAATGGAAATGCATATACTTTAACATGGACAGTAGATGAACGTGCTGGTTTTCCTGATTGTGGAGCTGAAGAAGTAGATACCATAATTATAGAAACTAGAAATGAAGAGTCACCTACAGTGTCTGATGCAGGAGCAGATATTTGTTTTACTTCGGGAGCAACAACAATACCAGCTTTAGCTGCTAACGCACCTGAAATTGATGAAACAGGGACTTGGACTCAAATATCAGGACCAACAACGGTAACTTTTACAGAACCTAATAGTTCAACAACAGAAGTTACAGGGCTAAGTGACGGTCAATATGTTTTTAACTGGGAAATAGCATATACTCTTCCTACTTCAAACACTTGTCCTAATACATCAGATGATATAGAAGTTGTTGTTGCGAATGTATCAACTCCAGTATTAGCAGGTGCAGATCAAAATTTATGTTTAGATCCAGTAGATTTATCTTTTACAATGAATGCAAATGATCCAGGGCCGCTTGGTGGTAGTGGTACGTGGAACTTAGTTTCAGGTCTAAGTGGGTTTATAGTGGATGATATAAATAGTCCAACAGCTGAATTTACAAACCTATTAGATGGGACTTATGTTTTTGAATGGGTAGTTTCTTATGGAAGCTGTGTGAGTTCAAATGTTCCAAGTCAAGTAACGATAGAAGTAGGTATACCTCCAACAACGGCTAATATTCCTGAAGCAGATCAAGTTATTTGTTTAAGTACAAATACAAGTGTTACAGCAGACCCATTATTAAGACCAACAATTGAGTCGGGAATTTGGACTATAGTCTCAGGACCAAATACACCAAGGATAGTTAATCCATCAAGTGAAACGACAAATATAACAGGACTTATAACAGGAAGTTACGTGTTTAGGTGGACAACATCAAGTGCTTCACCACTTTGTACAAGTTCTTTTGACGAAATTGGAGTAGATGTTTTTGCATCGGCTTCCGCAGGTTCAGATCAAGATTTATGCGAAGTTTCTAGTGTATTTCTAGAAGCTACAACTGGTAGTACAGGTACATGGAGTATTGTATCTGTAGATGGAGATACAACACCAGGGGTTATTGCTCCTTTTACACCTAGTCAATCACCTAGTAATAGTAATGCTGCTAATGCACCTGTAACGTCAGGTTCAACTTATGTTTATGAGTATACTACAGATTATACAGGAGCTGGAAGCTTATGTAATAGTACGAGTAGCGTAACAATAGTTGTTAGTGATGGACCAAGTGAAAACCCAGATGCTGGACCAGATCAAATACATTGTACTGGTTCTGATGGTACAACAGGGACTTTAACGGCAGGAAATTTATCTATACCTGGAGATGTGGTTTCTCAGTGGCGATTAATTTCTCAACCAGAAGGGGCTTCAGCTTTAATTGCTACTCCAAATAATACAGCTACAACCAGTGTTAGTGGTTTAGATACTGATGGTGTTTATTTATTTGAATTAAATTTTGATGCTGATTTTTGTGTTGATAAATCTGATTTAATTAGAATAGAAGTTTATAATCCGCCAGGACCAGTAGAGGCTGGAGGGAACCCTGTAATCGATGCTAATGCTTGCCAATTAAGTTATTTTACTAGCGCTACACCTCCAGATTCAGGTGTTGGAGAATGGACAATAACTTCGTCACCGGCTGGTTCGGCAACTACAATCCGTAACCCAAATAATCCAATAACTGATTTACAAAATATAGAATTAGGAACCTATGAATTAAGATGGACAGTATCTAATGGACCTCTAAGTTCAGGACCTTGTGAACCTGGGTTTGATACAGTAACTGTAACATTCACTGGTGCTCCTCCTTCAACTGCATATGCTGGTACAGATCAAGAATTATGTAATGGAACAGAAACATTTCTTGGGGCAACACCTTTATCTTCAGGTATAGGAACTTGGACGCAAACAGCAGGAAACCCAACAGCAAGTATTGGAGCTCCAAATAACCCTAATAGTATAGTTTCTGGACTTTCTGAAGGAACTTATGAATTTACTTGGACAGCTGTAGGAGGTGGCTGCTCAGAGTCAGATTCAATGTTAATAACTGTTTATTCAGATTTTGTTATAGTTGAAGCAGGTCAAAATCAGATTTTGCCTGAATTTTCACCTGTAACTTTAGGTGCAACATTACCATCTTCAGGAGCAGGCGTTTGGACGCAAGTTTCAGGTCCAAACACAGTAATATTTATTGATGATACTAATCCAAATACACAAGTTACAGGAACTGCAGTTGGTTCTTACATTTTTAGATGGTCGGTGAGTAATGGGATTTGTACGACAACTTCAGATACAGTAAATGTAATTATAACTCCAATTTCAGATTTAGAATTAACAAAAGTAGTTTCATCTTCATCGGTAAACATAGGAGATGTTGTGATATTTACAGTGTCAGTTTTTAATAATGATACTAGTTCTTCTAATTCAGATGCAACAGGAGTTAGTGTTAGTGATGTATTACCTTTAGGCTATTCGTTAGTACCAGGAACGGTTTCCAATGGAGGTTCTTTTGATTTAGGAACGCAAACTATTACGTGGTCTAATTTATCTATAGCAAATGGAGATACTTTAGATTTAACGTTTAGTGCTTCTGTAAATGAAACAGGATCTTATATTAATATAGCAGAAATAGTAGCTAGTAATAGTTTAGATCCAGATAGTACTCCAGATAACAATGATGGAGATCAAAATGAAGATGATGAAGATAATGCAATTGTAACCATACAATCATCAGATTTATCTTTACAAAAAATAGTTTCGCCAACTACTGCAAATGTTGGAGACAATGTAACATTTACAATAACAGTTACAAATGTTGGAGCAGATACTGCAACAAATGTTAATGTTTTAGATCAGCTACCTAGCGGGTTTACTTATCAAAGTGATAATTCAGGAGGAGATTTTAATTCAAACACAGGAATATGGAATGTTGGATCTGTAACAACTATAACACCAGTTTCAATAAATATAGTTGCTACTGTAAATACACCTACAGGCGTAGCAGGAGAATATACCAATGCGGCTCAAATAAGTGCTAGTGACCAAGCAGATCCAAATAGTACGCCAAATAATGATAATGGAAATCATAACGAAGATGACGAAGATGATGCAGTAGTTACTTTACAAGTAGCAGATTTACAAGTGACAAAATCTGTTTTACCGGTTTCAGGAGCAGTGGGAGATCAAGTAACATTCTCCGTACTACTTGAAAACTTTGGGCCAGGAGATGCAACAGGTGTAGATATTGAAGATTTATTACCGTCTGGATTTGATTTAGTACCAGGTACAATCTCTAACTCAGGAGTATACTTTGTAGGTAGTAAATCTATTGAATGGGAAAATTTATCTTTAGATAATGGTTTATCCTTAACGCTAACATATGACGCCATTATAAATGGTTCTGGTAATTACACAAATACAGTACAAATTACAGATAGTGATCTTATCGATCCAGACAGTACACCTGATGATGATGATGGAGATCAAAGTGATGATGATGAGAGTGCTACAACTTTTATTATTGAACAATCGGATTTAGAGTTAAGCAAAGGTATTGCATTAGGAAGTAGTTCAACCCCAAATGTAGGAGATACAGTAACATTTGAGATTACCATAGATAATAATGGGCCAAGTGATGCAACAGGAATTAGTGTGTTAGATGTTGT
>CALKXS010000094.1 GCA_938003745.1 uncultured Algibacter sp. | reverse complement strand
CTGATTTCTCACAACCTTTATCATGACCGCATTTTAACATGTAAAACCGCCTGACCATTTTATTTTTGCCAAATATGCTTTACATGCTTCATCATTGGGTAGTTCTTTTATAAAGTTTAGTATACTTTGACATTCAAAATTATCCATGTTATTCATTTTAAAGGCTTTAAAATACAGAATTTAAATGACTAACTCAATTAATTATAATGTTTTTTACTAGCATTTAAAATCGTTAATAACTCATAACAAAAGTGATTCTTAATACACATTAGAATTCTTATTTTGCAGTCTTTAGTTAAAAAGTTAAATAAGTGAAAGTCTGTATAGCCGAAAAACCAAGTGTTGCCCGTGAAATTGCTACTGTATTAGGAGCTAATTCTAAACGTGATGGCTATTATGAAGGTAATGGTTATGCGGTAACTTACACTTTTGGGCATTTATGTACTTTAAAAGAACCTAACGACTATAAGGCGTATTGGAAAAGCTGGGATTTAAACAATTTACCCATGTTGCCCGAAAAATTTGAAACCAAAGTGGTCGCGAATTCAGGAATACAAAAGCAATTCAATATCGTAAAAAGCCTATTTAATAAAGCTAATGTGGTTATAAATTGTGGGGATGCTGGGCAAGAAGGAGAACTTATTCAACGTTGGGTGATGAATGAAGCTGGATACAAGGGTAAAGTAGAGCGCTTGTGGATTTCATCATTAACAACAGAAGCTATTAAAGAAGGTTTTCAAAATTTAAAAGCTTCTGAAGATTATGATAATTTATATTACGCTGGGTTTTCTAGAGCAATAGGTGATTGGTTGTTGGGTATGAATGCCACAAGGTTGTATACCGTAAAACATGGTGGTTACAAACAAGTATTGTCAGTTGGTCGTGTGCAAACACCAACATTGGCTATGGTTGTAAATCGTTTTAAAGACATTGAAAATTTTAAGCCTCAGCCGTATTGGGAATTGCAAACCATGTATAGAGATACGCTTTTTAGTTATGAAGACGGTCGTTTTCTTAAAAAAGAGGATGGTGAAACTTTGGCTGCAAAAGTTAAGGAAAGTGATTTTGAAATAGCTTCTGTTACAAAGAAAAAAGGCAAAGAATATGCACCCAAACTATTTGATTTAACAGGTTTGCAGGTGTATTGTAATACAAAGTTTGGGTTTTCAGCAGATGAAACACTAAAAATTGTTCAAAAATTATATGAACAAAAAGTAGTAACCTATCCTAGAGTTGACACCACGTTTTTACCAAATGATGTATATCCTAAAGTTGCAGGGATTCTTCAAAAATTAACCAATTATGCAGCATTAACACAACCACTTTTAGGGAAGCCAATAAAAAAATCTACTAAGGTTTTTAATGATAAAAAGGTAACAGATCATCACGCCATAATTCCAACTGGTATTCAAGGGAAATTGCAATACAATCAACAACAGGTTTATGATATTATTGTAAAACGTTTTATTGGTGTGTTTTATGATGATTGTGCAGTGGCAAATACCACGGTAATTGGTGTGGCAGATAAAGTTGCTTTTAAAACAACAGGAAAAGAAATATTAGACAAAGGTTGGCGCGTGGTATTTGAAAACCCTAATGCTAAAGAAAAAGAATCTGGTATTTTACCAACTTTTGAAAAGGGAGAAAAAGGACCGCACGAACCATCGTTTTTAGAAAAGGAAACCAAACCACCAAATCAGTTTACCGAGGCAACTTTATTACGTGCTATGGAAACTGCAGGGAAACAGGTTGATGATGATGAGTTACGTGATTTAATGAAAGAGAATGGTATTGGAAGACCATCTACACGAGCTAATATTATTGAAACCCTTTTTAAACGTAAATATATAAAACGTAATAAAAAACAGGTTTTACCAACAGTTACAGGAATTCAGTTGATAGACACGATTCAGAATCATATGTTGAAGTCGGCAGAATTAACTGGGTCTTGGGAGAAGCAGTTAAAAGATATTGAAAAAGGAGAATATAGTGCAGGAGCGTTTATAAAAAACATGAAACGTATGGTAGATGCTTTGGTTTATGAGGTACGAAGTGAAACTAAGCGTGCCAATATATCTCAAGAAACGGTAATACAGAATAGAGCAGCCAAAGCTACAGTTAAGAAAACGGCTGGAATTACATCAGAAAAATGCCCGAAATGTAAAAAAGGAACACTTTTAAAAGGAAAGAGTGCCTATGGGTGTACTGCTTTTAAAACAGGGTGTGATTTTGTAATGCCATTTAGTTTTGGTGAGAAAAAGATATCTGAAAAACAATTTATTAGATTACTTCAAAAAGGATCTACCGTGAATTTAAAAGGTTTTAAAACAGAAGCGGGTAAAGTAGAAGGTTTATTACGTTTTGATGATCATTATAAGCTTAAATTAGAACCTAAAAAAGTAGTAGAAAAGGCTAAGCCAGATGAATTAGTATGTCCTAAATGTAAAAAAGGAACAGTAATTAAAGGTAAAACAGCATACGGTTGTACAGCTTATAAAGCTGGTTGTGATTTTAAAATGACTTTTGATGCTGTTAAAGCTAAAATTAACAAACAAAAGCCAACCAAAGAATTGGTTTATAGTATATTGAATGGAAACATCTAAAGATAAGCACCGGCATTTTATGATTTTTAAGCCCTATGGGTATTTAAGTCAGTTTATGAGTAACGCCAATAAAGAGCAATCTAAAAAGTTTTTAGGTGCGTTATTTGATTTTCCAGAGGGAAGTATGCCTGTTGGCAGATTGGATGAAAAATCAGAAGGTTTACTATTGATTACTACAGATGGAAAAACGAGCGCTTTTGTAAATAGTAAGAAAGTTGATAAAGAATACTATGCTCAGGTTGATGGTAATATCAATGAAGAGGCTCTTGAGCAATTAAAAGCTGGTGTTAATATTAGTGTTGAAAGTGAAGTTTATAAAACGATACCTTGTAAAGCTTTTAAACTAGATGAAACCCCTGTATTACCTAAACGAGCTAAAAAGATACGCGATGAGCGCCACGGCCCAACGTCTTGGGTCTCTATTACTTTAAATGAGGGTAAATTTAGGCAGGTTAGAAAAATGACAGCAGTTGTGGGGTTTCCAACGTTAAGATTAGTACGTGTTCGCGTTGCTGATAATCATATTCATACTATGAATGCGGGTGATGTTGTTGAGGTTGATTCGTTTTTTTGATTTATGACGAGATCTTTTGTTTGCGTTAGGGATTGATGCGGCATCCTTTTTGTGCGAAAGGCATACTATTAAAAAGATAATAATACCTTAAATACAAAAACAATGTTTGATGTGATATTGAAACAAATTAAGCACAAGAAAGATATAGCGGAAAGCCCGACCCTTGTGGTAACGCCCAATTTATTATACTTCTAGCTTTTTTAATTCGTTATAGTTTCGGTTTAAACGTTTTAGTAACAGACCGTAAATGAGTTTGTAGAATAACCAAATGATAAGTAAAACAACTCCAATAACCACTAGTATTATAATTGCGAAAATAAATATTTTATCATTGCCAAAATGCGAAAAGGTATTAGCCATTTTTGGGTCGTGATTTATACTGTAAAAAAGACCAGCTATTGTACTAATGAATATCATAACCATATTACAAAGCACATAATACTTTATTATTTTTCGAGTGGTTAAAATGTTTTTCATTAATTCTTTAACATTATCTGTAACAGAAATACTTTTATATGCCTTGTAAAGTAGATAAATAAAAAGAAAAATGACACCATAGCTAAATAGGTTAAGACCTATGAGAACATAATTATTTGGTAATATAGCATCTAATTTTGATTGGTAATCACCTGAAGTGAAGTAAGGGAGAATAGTTATTAATGTCCAAAAAATAAGTTCTGCAATACTTATATAAAAAAGGGTCTTAACAATTGAAGACGATTTTTTGTGTAGCATCGCATATATATCTTTTACTGATACTTTATTGGTGTTGGAACTAGGTTTGTTCCAATCTTTTTTTAATAGATCTAATTCATCCATAAGCTTAGGGATTTAAAATGGTTTTTAGCTTTTTCTTAATTCTGTTCATCTTCACTCGTGCATTGACTTCGCTAATCCCCAAATTTTCACTTATTTCGCTATAATTTTTGTCTTCTAAATACAAGAAGGCGAGAGCTTTTTCAATATCGTTTAACTGGTGTACGGCTTTGTAAAGAACTTTTAATTGTTGCTCTTCTGTATCATCATAATCTTGTGCTTTTATTTTAAATTCTACACCTTCAAAAGCTTGGATGTTAATGGTACGTTTGGATTTTCTGTAAAGCGTAATAGCGGTATTTAAACTTACGCGATACATCCATGTACTAAACTTAGCATCACCTCTAAATTTGGGGTAAGCTTTCCATAGTTGAATAGTTATTTCCTGAAACAAATCATTATGAGCATCGTAATTATTTGTATATAATCGACATACTTTGTGTACTATATTTTGATGCTTTTCTAGCAATTCGACAAAACTATGTTCTAGCTCTTTATTCAATATGATGGTTTAGTTATAACTGTAAGTAGTTTAAATTTTACAAGATTTTTTAAAAATAATTTTTTTAGTTGAATAAATGATATTAAAATGAAAATTTCAATTGGTAATGGATATTTTACAGTTCGGTCATCTGAAATTTTAATTCTGTTTGTTTTGAATCAAATTTGTGGCATCAACACTGAAGTAAATTCAGTATAATAAACGAACAATTTAAAATCATGAAAAAAAATTTAACCATTATTATTTAGTTTTTATATTTCTGCACAACAAACAATGACGGAAAAAGCTGTAAATGAAAAACATACTCCTTTAGTAGGTGTCAATATTTATTTTGAAAGTACTTAGGATGGTAATATAACCGATGAAAACAGGATGTTTAGTTTCTCTACTTCAGAAAAAGGATTACAAACTTTAATTGTTTTTTATTTGTCTTATGAAACATATACTATGTCTCTTATTTGTTTACAAAAACAAGATTGTTGCTTATCTAAACATTATTTAGATCCTTAGATTCAAGTCATAAACGCAACAGCTTTAGCTGTTATAAAAAAACTCTTCACACTTTTTCATTTTGCCTAGGCAAAATAAAAAAGTGTGAAGAGTACTAAAAAGGTTATATTTTTAGGTCACAAAAACTTGAAAATAATGGCCCATTTAGAATTAGATCAAAGATATGAAATCTACCATTTGCAAAAGCAAGGAAGTAGTTTTACAGAAATAGCCAAAAGTATTGGCGTTCACAAATCTACTATTTCAAGAGAATTACAACGAAATTCAGACCAAAGAAGTGGTGCTTATCAGGTTG
>CALKXS010000093.1 GCA_938003745.1 uncultured Algibacter sp. | reverse complement strand
CCCCTATATTTGAAGCGTATATTTGTAAAACTGCAAAAGTAATCACTGATAAATGGAGAGGATATGAACCCTTGAAAAATGAATATGATATTGAACAAAAATGAAGCAACAATGGAAAAAACTTTAAAGAACTTCATATCGTTATAATGGAATTAAAATCTTGGCTGAGAGCAATTCCTACTCATGTTACTAAATGGCATATACAAGCTTACTTTGATAAATTTTGCTTTAGGATTAATCGTTCTCAATTTAAAAACAGTATTTTTCATAAAACAATAGAAAGAATGGTTCTTGCTAAACCAATATGTCAAGAAAATATAAAACAGACACTAAGTGTGTAACTCAAATGAATAATATAAATAGAGGAGATAAAATAAAAAATAATACAATTATAGTTATAGAGATTACTTATAGTATAAGTGACCAGAATTTATCTCATAATTATTAAGATCTATAGAAGACAGTAGTTAGTTTGTTACTTATTAATTCGGTTTGATTTTATCATTATTAATCATTTTGAGAATAAGATTGTTGAATATTGTAGCTTTGCTTTGAGCCCCGTTTATTCTAAAGCAAAATTTGTTAAAATATCTATTTAAATTATTGTCACTAACCCAATAATAAGTTGTTCTTATCCAAGATTTAACTTGGTGTATCATTGTATGAAGGGCTTTAAAATTTAAACCTCCATTACTTTCTTATTTGTGTGATGTTATAAGCCTTTTCAATAGGACTATAACCCCTCCATTTATCTGTGGTAATCTTTACATTTCGGCTGATATAGTTGACAAAAATATATTGTAAAGATTGAGCTGAAAAATCATCTATTTTCATAGCATACATTCTTTTTATCTTTCCATCTTCAGTAAGCTGAAGGGGGTGTAACCGCCTTCTTCTTAACATTGTAGTTTCTGCCAACTTTTGTTTCTTCTCTGCCTCCTAAAGCAAATTCATCTATACGAAGAATGCCGTCCATAGGGTTATTTCCTCTAGAAGACATAGCTTCTCTTGCTTTAAGCATAAAAAGTCTAGCTGTTTTACTGTTAGTCCTTAACGTACTCGCATGTAACTCGCAGATAAACTTTTGGCACTTGTAGCCATCTCAAAACAAATGAAAAATGCTTTGTGAATAGCAAACTTAACCTTGTTAAATAGAGTATCTGACGTTGCAAATTCTGTATGTCTGCAAATATTCTTTACAATCGTCATCTCTTTTGAAGTGATCAGAGAACTCTAGAAGAGTTTGACCTTTAAAAATATTCATAATTTATATATTTACTTAATTTCAAGATACGAAGTTATCTACTAACCTTTATATTTTTAATATAATCTATGTTCATTTATTTTAACAAAATGTCAATTAATTATTCAACCTGTTGAAAAATATAGTGTTACATGGATACTTGTTAAAATGTTAAAGAATCTTTTTTTTGATAAAAATCTAAATATATATAATGCTCGTATATGATTTTATAAGGAAGTTAAAAGAAACTATTAATAGATTAGAAAACGAATAACCGTAAACTCGAATATTTAAAACAAGAAATTATGGAAAGCAGCAACAGTATTACAGGATTAAAAGTAGGTTTAGGAATCGCTATAGTCTTATTTTTTGGAACAGCGTTTTATACAATGAATCTGTATAAAGAAAGCAACCAAACTAAACAAGAGTTGACAAATGAGAAGCAATTAGTAATGAATGATTTAAATGCTATGGCTAAGCAATATGATGAAGCTATTGGTGAAAATGATATTTCTAATGCTAATTTAGTTGAAGCTAGAGAAAAAATTCAAGGATTGATAGATTCATTAAAAATTTCTGAGACTAATGTTAAGAGTTTATGGAGGTATAAAAATAAATACAAGTCGCTTCAAAAAGAAATGGATGTTTTATTAAGTCAGAATGATTCTTTAAGAGTTGAAAATTTATATTTAGCTACATCTTTGGATAGTACTAGAGTTCGTTTAGAAGAGCGTACTATGTTTACAGACTCATTACTTGTACAAAATACTGCTTTAGCAGAAGTTGTTGAAAATGCAGCAATATTAAGTACAGTAGGTTTAAAAGGTTTTGGAGTTATAGAAAGAACATCAGGAAAATTAATTCCAACAGAGCGTGCTAGTCGTGCAGATAAAATTAGAGTATGTTTTACAGTTGCTAAAAATGGTTTAGTTCAAACTGGAGATCAAGAGTTGTATGTTCAAGTTATTGATCCTGAGAGCAATACTTTAGGTTCTAACGAACAAATTGTTTTTGGGGAGAAAACTTTAAATTACAGCATAGTTAGTAAATTTAACTATGAAAATACAAACTTAAATATTTGTGAATTTGTAGCATCAAAAGGCCAAGATAAATTTGAAAAAGGAAGATATATTGTAAATGTTTTTAATGGAAAGGACTTAGTGTCTTCTTCAGAATTTACTCTTAAATAGTATATTCCCTCATTATATTATTTAAAAGTAGCCCGAAATTTATATTTCGGGCTTTTTTGTTTAATAGGAAAATTAAGTATTTAGCAGGATGTTCTTTTATTTTTGAAAACTTAAATTATCTTAGGATAGACTAGAGTTATAGGAAATGAACAAAAATTTAACCTTTTTAAACTCTTTTATTGATATTTCTGAAGATACATTCAAGTTTCTTCAAGAGATAGCAACATTTAAAAAGTTACAACCTAAGGTTTATAAGTATTGAATAACAGTTGTTTACATTTTTTTAAAAATACTGAATTAAGATTGAGCGAAGCGTTTATAATAAAAGATGCAAAAAATTATTGAATTATACCGAATCTATAAGAAAACGTATTAGTGAGATGTTTGTTGAATTCACAGATGTTTTTGGAGTAGACTCTATGCCAACTCCTATTTTGCAAATATGCAGTAGGTGGACGTTCCTAAATTTGTTTTACTTATCAAATTAAGCCTAATTTAGAGTTTAATCTTGTTAAAGAAAGAAAAGTTTAAAAGGTCAGGTAGATCTAGCTGACTATTTGGGAATTGGTCGTTCCTCATTAAAACGGTGGATAAAACAGTATAAGGATACAGGTTATGATGAGCTTGTTGCCTTAAAGAGTGAAAGTAACAATAAAAATGTTACTAGTGCAGTACTCCATAAAGTTCTAGAGGAAAAAGTAAAGGATTCAAAAGTACCTTTTTTAAGATATTGACACGCTGTATCTTGGGTCAAGGAAAGCTTAAATCAAGACATTTACTATAAAATCTTAAGAAGCTATTTAATACGCCACTTTCAAACAAATAAAAAGCATCCCAGAAAATCACACTACAAAAAACTTCCTAAGACCTTAGAGTTATTAAGGTTAAGCCTTAATAATAATTATGAGTCATTTAATCTTTATTTTCAATATGAAAGTCAATTTGACCTGATGGCTCATGTCGGTAAAGATCTTACTGCTAAAGGCGTGAAACCTATAGTGAATTATCTGTAAGCTTTTAAAAACATCTATTTATACGGAAGTTATTCTCCAATAGATGGAAGTCATTTTACTAGGGAAGTAGCAGGCATTGACACTTTTGTTTTCGAAGCATGCCTTAAAGCATTTTCTTTATACAAGCCTAATGAATTAAAAATTATGGTTATTGATAATGCAGGCTTTCATTCTACTAAAAATATAAATATTTCCAATAATATTAAACTTATTAGAATACCGTCATATAATCCTGAATTAAATCCTTGTGAAAAAGTATGGCAATATTTAAAGAACGCTTTAAAAATAGAACATTTGAGAATGTTAAAGAACTAAAACATTGACTGTACCAAACTGTTAAGCAAGAAATAAATAAAAAAAACATAATAAATATTGTGAAATCTGACTTTTACACAAATACCTTTAAGGCTCATTTTAGCTAATAATTCTTAGCACATGACAAAAATATAACCTATTGATATTCAATATGATAAATATTAGATAGCTAATATGGAACATTGATTTTAAGTATGTTAGATAAATAATTCTGACTTATATCTCAAATGAAGAAAACCAATGTTATCACTAAAAATAGTGAATTAACTCGTGTCCTTAATACTCATTTACAAGGAGAAATAAATTTAGCGCGATTAAAATTGATTTCATATTTTGTAATCGCCCTATGCAAACTAGCTAATGCTTTTGATACCTAATCTAGCTGTGAATCGTCTTTAAGACGCATACAGCGCTTTATTATTAATTACAGTTTAGATGTAAACCTTATTGCTCGTCTTGTTTTCAACCTACTTCCCAAGCAAGGTAAACTCATACTGAGTATTGATAGAACCAATTGGAAGTTTGGATAAACCAATGTCAATATTTTTATGTTAGGCATTGTTTACAAAGCAGTTGCTTTCCCGTTGCTATTTACTATGCTTGATAAAAGGGGGAACTCCAATAGTGAGGAGCGCATCGATTTAGAATGTCTAGATTAGTTGATACAGATTTATGTGATAAATTAAATTTGTAATATGCCAAGAAATAATTACGACAAGGAATTTAAAACTACGCTTGTAGAATTGCTAAATACAGGAAAAACAGTTCAGTCTTTATCTGACGAATATGTGGTTAGTACAGCTTCAATAAATAGATGGAAAAAAGAATTTGATCCCAAGCATAGAATTGCTTCTGAAGAATCAAAAGAAATTTTACTAAAAATCAAAGCTTTAGAAAAAGAGTTAAAAAAGATAAAGTTAGAGCGAGATATATTAAAAAAGGCGGTAATCATATTCTCCAAGAACGACAGGTAAGGTATAATTTTATAAAAGATTACAAGCTGAAATATCCTGTTGAGAAGATGTGTAAATGTATGAATGTTCTTAGTACATGACAAAAATACAATCTATTGATTTTCAATAGATTAAGCGCTGAATTATTAGAATAAAATATTGATTTTCAGTATATTAGATAAATAATTCTGATTTATTTCTCTAATGAAGAAAACCAATGTTATCACTAAAAATAGTGAATTAACTCGTATCCTTAACACTCATTTACAAGGAAAAATAAATTTAGCGCGATTAAAACTGATTTCACATTTTGTAATCGCCCTATGCAAGGTACAAACGGTTACTTTTGAAAAGCTAGCTAATGCTTTTGATACCGAATCTAGCTGTGAATCCTCTTTAAGATGCATACAGCGCTTTATTGCTAATTACAGTTTAGATGCAGACCTTATTGCTCGTCTTGTTTTCAACCTACTTCCCAAGCAAGGTAAACTCATACTGAGTATTGATAGAACCAATTGGAAGTTTGGGCAAACCAATATCAAT
>CALKXS010000092.1 GCA_938003745.1 uncultured Algibacter sp. | reverse complement strand
TGGATTAAACATATTTTTTTTAACCTATAGATTATCAAGTACTCCCTAGTTAGGGATAGAACGGTATGTTTGAGCTCCCCGACCGCAGGAAGGGAGCGAGTAATGATAGACAGACACGACCATAAGGAAGGGAAACGTTATTAAGTTATAAAAAAAAGTTCCAAACAATACCAAAACGTATTGAGAAATCTCTGTAAGGGTTGTTGGGAGCTGAGTAATAATTATATCCACTAAATGATGAATTGAAATGTTCTGCTTTGATGAATATACGTGTTTGACGAACTTTTGCATTTATAAAGAAATCTAAACGAGGGAAATCTCCAAATTCTCTATCGTTTTGAACATAAAATTCTGCTAACACAGGATCATATGCATTCATATTATATGATGTAAAATAATTAAGTGTTATTCCGGTTTGTAAATACATGGCTTTTTTAAACAAATGACTTGAATAATATAATGTATTACGTGTTGTGAATTCTGGAACGTTTAATACGTGGTTTTCGTCCTGTACGTTTTGATATAATATGGTGTTATCTAAAGCAAATTTTCCAACTTTTATTTCCTTACTTAACTTTAGGCGTAAATATGATATTGATTTATTGTTTTGAAATGCTTTAAGTGGAACAAAATCTCCTTCTGGTATTCCTGCAGCATCTTTTTTAAAATATGTATAATCGCTGATTGTTGTATAGTCAACTTTAATATCTGCAATTTTCTTTGATTTTAAATGAAACACCAACTGTTGAGTTTCTGTATTATTAAAATTGTTTCGCCAATTATAATCTATATAATCACTTTGATATAATAACGTATTATAATTTGGTGCTTTTGAACTATGATTTATAGAAACAATGGCAGATAAGTCTTCATTAAGATTAAAGGATGCTGTTCCTTTTATATAATTTCCATCAAAATCTCCAGCAATGTTTATTCCTAATTCGCCGTGAAGTTCAAACTTCTTGTATTTTTTATGATACTTACCTCCTGCTGAGTAAATATTTCCTTTTAACCTGTTTGTAATAGTACTTTCTGGTAGAATAACTACTTTGTTATATCCGTAATTATAATTATCACTTGCGACATTGAATTGCAAGTCTCCAATTATATTATTACTATAATTTAGTTGTAACTGATTATGAAAATGCTCTATTGTTGCACGGTCTTTTAATCCTGAAGTATTGAATGCATCACCAAATAAAGATGAAACCGCTCTTGAATGCGTGAATTCATAATACTTATCTTCAAAAGACATAATATGCCCAATACTTAATTGATTCTTCGATAGAGAATCTTTTTTACGAACTATTTTATAATTGTGATCTAAAAGAAAACGTTTCCCTTTGAGAATATTTTCGGCTCCATTTCCATTAGCCTCATCTAAATTCACTTCTAAAATCGATCTATCTATAAACTCTGGATCTCCAGATTCAAAGTTAATAACTTGATCATCTTGAAGTCCTCCATTTTCTTCGTTCAATAAATCTTGTGTTACTATATGTCCTCGCATATTGTAACGTTTATTTTTAGTTTGATAATTTGTTGTAAACCTGAAATTACCACTGCTTGTTAAAAGGTGCTGATATTTCCCCAGTGAGCGTAGTCCTTTATAGGCTACAGAAAAGTTAAATTGTGGTGATGTATTTACTGTAAAAAAAGAATCTGCTAGCTGACCTTGCTCAAATGCTGTTTTATAAGTTAACTCTGTAAATGGTGTTGGCACTCTATAATAATTGATATCTTCAACTTCCATATAATTAAAATGTCTAGCTCTTGCTCCAAAATTTGGTATTAGGCTCGTATTCTGAAAATTATATGTTAAACTATTGTAAGTTTGACCTATGTTTGAAAATGGCATTAGCCCAAAATTATCTTTTCTTAAATAATTATGCTTGTACTGTTTTTGAATGGATAGCGTTGTGTCTACATACATTGTATCTCTATCAACAGAAATTATAAGATAGTCTTGTATTTTAGTATCTTTGTTTTTTATTTTACTTATACCTGTAGACTTTCTTTCTCCTGTACTTAAAGTATCTTGAGGGTTACGATATTCATCTCTTTGATCTCCAGGTTTAGTTAAATCTTGCCCAAAGGATATAGTAGTGTAAAAGGTGACAAAAATTACTAAAACTAATTTACTCATATATTTAAATTAAAAAACGCTGCAAAGGTAAATACAAAATATGATAACGTTGTAAAATGGAAAAATTATTTAGATTAAAAAAATCAACATAAAAAAGCTCTAAGATTAGAGTAATCTTAAAGCTTTAAAAAAAATAGAGGTCAGTAGTTAACTTCGTATCTTTAAGTTAATATATAAATTATGGATATTTTTAAAGGTCAAAATCTTCTAGAGTTCTCTGATCACTTCAAAACAGACACTGATTGTAAAGAATATTTAGCAGGCTTGAAGTCTGAAATACCATTTAAATGTTCAAGATGTCATCATACAGCCTGTCAAACACGTACTGATTTCTCTAAGCAATGCAATATTTGTAGACATACAGAATCTGCAACGGCAGATACTTTATGCCACAAGTTTAAATTTGGTGCTCGCAAAGCATTTTTTCATTTGCTTTGAGATGGCTACAAGCACTAAAAGTTTATCGACAAGTTATAGTGCGTTAGGGAGTAACAGAAAAAACAGCTAGACTTTTATGCTTAAAGCAAGAGAAGCTATGTCTTCTAGAGGAAATAACCCTATGGACGGCGTTGTTCGTATAGATGAATTTGTTTTAGGAGGCAGAGAAGAAACAAAAGTTGGCAGAAGCTACAATGTTAAGAAAAAGAAGGCCATTACAGCTCTTCGGCCTACAGAAGATGGAAAGGCAAAAGGAATGTATGCTATGAAAATAGATGATTTTTCAGCTCAATCCTTACAATACATTTTTATCAACCAGATTAGCCGAAATGCAAAGATTACCACAGATAAATGGATGGGTTCTAGTCCTGTTGCAAATGCTTATAACATAATAGAAAGTAATGTAGGTTTAAATTTTAAACCCCTTCATACAATGATATACGACGTTAAATCTTGGATAAGAACAACTTATTCTTGGGTTAGTGGCAATAATTTAAATAAATATTTTAACGAATTCTGTTTTAGAATAAATCGCTCTCAAAATAAAGCTACTATATTCAATAACCTTATTGTGAAAATGCTTGAAGGAAATAAAATTAATCAATCTGAATTGATAAGTAACTAACTACTTACCTCCATAAAAAAAGAAATTTCTTCGTTTTTACGTGAATACACAGAAAAAAGCTATAGATTTCGATGTAATATATTACAAGATGATTTTAGGCGACTCTCTCCCATAAAATTATCTACAGCCTTTTCGATAGAATAAAAATTAAACAGAATGAAAAAAAACTTCCTATTCTTAGTTATGCTATTGTGCTTTGGTATGACAATAATTGCTCAAGAAAACATTGAAAATCGTATTTACAAATTAGATTCTGTCACATCTTGGGCATCTGCCACTCTAGAACAAAAAACTCAATTAAAAACACTTTTAAAAACTCGAAAAGATAGTTTGGTTAATGCGGATGGCATAAAACAAAAAACAATAAACAAGGTGTATTTTCAAAATATAGAAAATATTTTTGATGAAAATCAAAAAAAGAAAATTGTGGCGCATTAAAGAAAACCCAAAAATCAACCTTTGTTAATTATCATTTTTTTATTGGGCTAGATAAGAGAGATGAAATAACTACATTAGAGTTACAAAACACTATTACAGATTCTAGCTTTAATGGTATCATCACATCCATCGCAAAATGTGATTCAAAAAAGTTAATGGGTAAGGTTAAAATTTTAAACAAAGAAGATTCTATTGTTAAGAAATATGTTAGAAGATCTTTTAACAATGAAATTAAAAATTTTCTAAAAAAATAAAACTAAAAATTCAGAAGCCCTTGATGACTATAGCTCATTGGATTTACGGGATATTGCACGAAAAACAGTAGAAGAAAAGAACGAAGAACGTAACGAAAATAAATATACCGCATTTGTCAATAAAGCTAATGAAGCTGGTTTAAGTAATGAAAAATTAGAAATGTTATGGAGCCTGATAATAAAACTTAATAAAGATTTGGCAGAAAGAAAAAAAAGGAAAAAAGAGTTGAATACTGATGTCTCACTAGCAGATACCGATGATGGTAAAACACCGCAAAGCATTAAAAAAGAATTTCAAAAAGCGGTTACTGCGCTCATTACCTTAAAAGAATATTCTCAATTACTTGACAGAGAGCTTAAACCAAAAGCCAAGAAAGACGCGAAAAAGCAATTCAATGAGATTCTTAAAGTTCACGAACTTACTGAAGAGCAGAAAGTAGAAATTCTAAAAAAATAAGAGCTTACTACTGTAATAAAGTATTAAATACATACTATTATAAATACGACAAGAAAAAATTAAAACAGAAACTAAGTGTTTTACAGTTTTATTTTGAAAAAGAATACAAAAAATTAATAGCTAGTTACAACATAGATGTTGACAATTCCAAGAAAAAAGGAGATAGCAAATATGAATGGTAATTTCAAAACACTCAAAAAAATCTTTAGAGACCAATAATGACCTATTAAAAAACAGACATTATGAACAAATATAAATTACTCATCTTTCTCTTTTGTATTGCTATATCTTATTCACAAGCACAAGAGTCTTGTGAGGAGAAACTAAAAAAAACACAAAAATCATTAAAAAACCCAACACCGTTTGGAGACAAAACTATTCTTTTTAGTTTGATTGAGCCCTGTGCTCTTCAGGGCAATACTCAAGCTGAGAACTATATTGGCATGTTTTACCTAAAAGGTATGGGGGGTAGAAAAAGCTTTTTCATTTTTTTCAAAATCTGCACATAAAGGCAATTCCAGTGCGCAATATAATTTAGGTAGGCTCTACAAGTATGGATTAGGATGTAAAATTGATTTTAACAAAGCTGTTGAATGGTTTGAGCACAGTACAGACTGGAATGTCTAGTTTTGTTGGTAGGATTTATTAAGAGAAAAACTTATAAATTCACCTATTATGACACGTACGAAATACGACAAAGAATTCAAGCAAACTATTGTAAGCTTACTTTCAATAGAAAACCCAAAATCAGTTGAA
>CALKXS010000091.1 GCA_938003745.1 uncultured Algibacter sp. | reverse complement strand
TCTTATTAAGCCATTTAAATTTTCGTTTGCTCCTCTTTGCCAACTTTGGTAGGGCTTGGCAAAGTAAAAATCGATATTTAATTCTTCTGCTATAGCTTTATGGTTGGTAAATTCTTTTCCATTATCTGAAGTAATGGTATGAATAAATGGTATCCAAGGTTCTAAGCTCTATCTGTTTAGCTTCTTTACTATTAACATATGCCATTTTTAAGAATCCTGTGGCTCTATCATTTATAGTAAGTAAAGCACCTTTATGATCTTTACCAATAACTAAGTCAATTTCTAAATCACCAAATCTTTCCTTTTTTTCTTGCCAAATAAATTGATGATTCGCTTAAGACTAACACAAAGGATATAATATATTTTAGAATAGCTTATAATCTGTTCTGGGCTATAGTCTTGTTTAATCCATTGAGTTATAAAATCTCTAATTTCTTGAGTCAGACGAATCGATTTAGGCTTATTGGCTTGCCTTTGGTAGTATTTCTTTTGAGCTAAGTCAACCTGATAAGCACCGCTTCTTTGGTCTGAATTTTGTTGTAATTTTCTTGAAATAGCAGATTTGTGAACGCCAATACTTTTGGCTATTTCTGTAAAACTACTTCCTTGCTTTTGCAAATGGTAGATTTCATTCTAAATGGACTATTATATTCAAGTTTTGGCGACCTAAAAATATAACCTTTTTAAGTATCCTTTATGCTTTTTTACAACAGCTAAAGCTGTTGCGCTTATGACTTGAATCTAAGAAAGAGGTTTTTAAGCAAGAATTTCAATCCTAAAAATAATTGGTGAGATAGTAAGATCACTAAAAACTAAAATAGATTACTTGTTCCAATATTCTTGTTCTAATTATTTTTAAATTTAACGTTTATAAAAATTTATATTTTCAATATTTAGTTATTTTAATGTATTGTAGCTTTTTATAGAGAAATAAATGTAAATCATTATCAATCTAAAGATAAATGTTAATAATAAAGTATTCATTTAAATTATTTATTCTATTGCCTATTTTATGTTTTGCTCAACAGCCAAAACCTAATTTTGTTTTTCTTTTAGTAGACGACGTTGGTTGGGGAGACTTTGGTTGTTATGGCGCTAGATTTAATGAGACTCCAAATATAGATAAGCTAGCAAAAGAAGGTATGTTGTTTACAAACGGTTATGCTGCTTGTACAGTTTGTTCTCCTAGTAGAGCAGCCATACTATCAGGTAAATATCCAGCACGTTTAAAACTTACCGACTGGATCGATGGACATAAATACTCTAATACTAAATTGAAAGTGCCAGAATGGAAAATGAAAATTGACCATAAAGAAATTTTATTGCCAGAAGCTTTGAAGACCGGTGGATATTCCACAGTATTCTTAGGGAAATGGCATTTAATGCCTAAAGGTCAAGACGATTTTGAAATGCATTACCCAACAAATCATGGTTTTGATATAAATGTTGGAGGAAGAGAATGGGGTGCTCCAAAAGGAAGAGGTAAATATTTTTCGCCATTTGACATGCCAAATCTAGATGATGGAAATAAAGGTGATTTCCTTACAGATAAGTTAACTGATGCAGCTGTAACTATCCTGGATACAATTAGTAAAGAAAAACCATTCTTTCTTTATTTTTCATATTACACAATTCATGAGCCAGTGATGGCGCCTCCAGAATTGATTTATAAATATAAAAAGAAATCTAAGACTTTTTGTAATACTAAAAACGAATATTTAGACCCTGCTAGAGCAGGAATGGTAGAAAAGTTAGACAATAGCATTGGACGTTTAATGAATAAGCTTGAAGTTTTGGGTATTGCAGATAATACTGTTGTTATTTTAACAGGAGATAATGGTGGTAATTATGATGAAACCACTAACGGACTTAAAGGATATAAAGGGTTTTCTCATGAAGGAGGAACACGAGAGCCATTTATTGTAAAATGGCCTAATAAAGTCAAACCCGGGTCTGTTTGTGAAGAAAATGTTATTGGTACAGATTTTTATCCTACACTTTTAGGCATGGCAGGATTAAAGCAAAGACCGCAGAATCATAAAGACGGGGTTAATATTGTTTCGCTGTTAACTGGAGATAAAAAGAGCTTAAAAAAGAGGAAATTATTTTGGCATTATCCGCATTATCATAGAACGAAACCTTATGGGGCGATAAGAGATGGAGATTGGAAACTTATTGAGTTTTTTGAAGATGGAAGCTTAGAGTTATATAATCTATCTACAGACCCAAAGGAAGATGTTAATTTAGCGAAATCAAAGCCTAAAAGAGTAAAATGTTTAATGACAGATTTGAAAAAATGGAGAAAATCTGTTGATGCTCAAATGATGCTTTCTAATCCAAATTTACTAAATAAAGGAGTGAAAAGTAAAAGATAATTAATTTAAAATCTGTTCTTAATAACATAACGAATGATTTTATTATTTGGTTTTTTCAGGATTAATACTTTCAAGTACACTATATAGACTATAAGAGACATTTTTCTTTATTAAAACTTGTAGTTTCAATTTTAAATAATTAAAAGTTGAAACTTATAGAAATATATAATGAGTAATAGAAGAGATTTTATAAAAAAGGCAGGTTTAGGAAGTATGGCTATGGCAGGATTGTCAACTTCGACAATAGGAAATTTAACCATTCCAAACCAAGAAAATTTGTTTTCAAGCCAAACCATTGTTGGTGAAGGAAAACAAATTAAAGTAAAAGTTACAGCTCCATTATTTTGCCCCTTTCAGAGTGTAAATGGTCCAGGAGAAAAAGGAGGTAACTCCTATTATTATCAAAGTAAATCTTTTTTTTACAACCCATTTACTTGTAAAGCAAACGGAATGTCTGGCTCTCCTGTAGTTATTGATGCCAATGGAAAGTTTATAGGGTTTATGACCACGCTAGGTTTTGAAAATTCTATTTATAGTTTTGACGGTAATGAAACCTTAACGGTAAGCGTTCCTGAAGGTCAAGAAGTGTTTTTGGATGAAACGGGGAACGGAGATGAAGCTTGGAAGGAATACAACCGAATTATGATGAAAAGGTTGAATATCACACCTTATAAACAAATACCAAAATTTTGGGAAGATGTTGAATATTGTACTTGGTCAGAACAAAAAAAGAAGTCAACAAAAAAACATGAACATTTTCATTTGTTAAATCACGAATTTGTAAAATATTATATTGATAAAATTAACGAATTCGGATACCCTAAAGGAAAACTAACCCTTGACCATGGTTGGGGAACTTTTCCTGATGGAGGTATAAATTCAGGTTTTGGATCTTGGGTTCCAGACCCCAAAAAGTTTCCAGATTTCAGGAAAACAATGGATATGATTAATGAAAAAGGATTCACTCCAGGTTTGTGGATTGGTTTTCCTAAAATTCATAAAAATAGTTTGGCAGCCAAAAATTATCCTGAGCTTTTAGGGAATTATGCATTTGGTTCTAAACCAGATAGAAAAGACGATATTCAGTATTTAAACGGACAGGCTGATATTTATGGATATGCTTCAGAAGTAATTTCTTGTTTCCATAAAATGGGTGTGATGAAATTTAAAATAGACATGTCTTACAATACAAAATCTGACATGCTTCCAATTCATAGAGCATTGTATAGAGCTGCAAAAGATATTGATCAAAATATTGAAATGGAATTCCATGTGCCAGATATATTTTTATCTAAATATGCCGATGTGGTTAGAACAAATGACATTTGGTTACTAGATGAGTATAACTGGAAAGGGCGTGTAAAAACACATTACGAGATTTGTTACAAATCGGCCCCAGGTAAAGGGATTAATTTAGACCATATAGGAGGAAATTCAACAGAAGCAATTACCGATAAAAAATTCTTGGAACATTTAGAAGGTTACAAAACAAAAAAAGGATTTCCTTTAGTTTCAGCATTGCCACATCATTGGGGAAAAAGGTGTGTTAAGGAAACAGGAGAATACTTATGGAGTTATGAAAAAGGAGAGAAAAATATTCTTTCAGATTTTTACTAAACAAATTCTTAATATCAATAAAATAATAATGATGAAATATAAAGAAATTATACTCACAGGGCTAACCTTAATATTAATGTCTTGCGGAGCAAAAATAGATACGAAAACATATCAACCTAAGAAAGAAGAAGGTAAATATATTTTAACACCAAAGATAGGTGATGAAGCTAAAATACATGGACCATCTGTTTTTGGATTACGCCCAGGGTCTCCTTTTTTATACACTATACCAGCTACTGGTAAACAGCCTATGGCTTTTTCTGTAGATGATTTACCAAAAGGATTAACTGTTAATCAAAGCTCTGGAGTTATTAGTGGTTTTGTTCTTGATAAGAAATTAGGAAGTCATAAAGTGGTATTAAAAGCTAAAAATGATTTGGGAGAAACGTCTAAGATATTTGATATAATAATTGGAGAAACCATTTGCTTGACACCACCTTTGGGATGGAATAGTTGGAATTGTTGGGGACCAGATGTTACTCAGAAAAATGTTATCGCTTCTGCAGAAGCGATGGTAGACAAAGGATTAAAAAATTTTGGATGGTCTTATGTGAATATTGATGATGCATGGCAATCACATAGAGGTGGTAAACATCATGCGATTCTTTCAGATTCTATTAAATTTCCAAACATGGAGAGTATGTGTAATGATATACATGATATGGGTCTTAAAGTTGGAATTTACTCTTCGCCTTGGGTAACTACTTATGCTGGATATATTGGAGGAACAAGTGATTTTGAAGATGGTCGTTGGAATCAAACCATGAATGATAAGAAAAAAAAGAAGAAAAGAACATTTACTCGAGTATCAAAATACACTTTTGATAACAATGATGCCAATCAATGGGCAGAATGGGGTATAGATTATTTAAAATATGATTGGAATCCAAATGAACCAGCAAGTACTATTAGAATGGCAAATGCCTTAAAAAATAGTGGAAGAGATATTATATATTCATTATCTAATACGGCACCAATAGAGAATGCTGCATTATTTGGAAAAGAAGTAAACTGTTTTAGAACTTATGGTGATTTAAAAGATCGTTGGGACGGTAAAGGGAGTCATAAAAGTATTAGAGACGAGTGGGAAGCACATAGAACATGGATGGAGACTGGTTTTAGAGGTGCGCCAGGGCATTTTCCAGACCCAGATATGTTAGTTATTGGAGAGGTGAATAGTAGAGGAGGTCATCCTCAACCATCTCGTTTAACTGCAGATGAACAATATTCTCATGTGTCATTATGGACACTTTGGGCTGCTCCAATGCTTATTGGCTGCCCTATTGAAACTATGGATGATTTTACTTTGAATTTATTAACCAATTCTGAAGTTTTAGATATGCATCAAGATGCTGTAGCTATTCCAGGTAAATCAATTTATCATGATGAGACTATGGATATTGTTGTAAAGAATTTAACTAACGGAGATAAAGCTATTGGATTATTCAATTTAAAGGATGTTGAAGCTACTTTAACATTAGATTGGAAATTAGCGGGGTTGGACGGTGAGAAAACTGTTAGAGACTTATGGAGGCAGTTAAATATTGGTGTTTATAAAGATAATTTTTCTGCTGTAGTGCCATCTCATGGTGTTGTTTTGATTAGGTTAAGTAACCCTAAAAGCTAAACATATAAGCACATTTTATAAACTTAGAGTCACACTATATGATTAGCTTATGTTTTAATTTGTAATAATAATTTATTAATAAAAGTAAAAATGAGAGTTACAAATATTAAGGTTCCCGTATTGTTTTTAATAGTGGTTGTTTTTAGTTCGTTGATTAGTATTCAAGGTCAAAATAAATCTAAGGAAAAACCTAATGTTTTATTAATTATGGTTGATGATATGAACGATTGGGTTGGTGCTTTTGGTGGGCATTCTCAAGCTATAACTCCAAATATGGATAAGTTAGCAAGCAAAAGTACTGTGTTTAAAAAAGCTTATTGTTCTGCTGCGTTATGTAATCCATCAAGAACAAGTATGTTAACAGGTTACCAGCCGTTTACTACAGGTGTTTATGGAAATAATGAGGTGTTTAGAAAGATAAAGGGTTTTGAAAATACAATAACATTGCCTCAATATTTTGAGAAAAACGGATATAAAACAGCAGCATCTGGGAAAATATTTCATAATCCAAGAGGAACAAAACCAGAACCAAAAGAAGGAAGTGATCCTGGTTCTTTCCAAGAAGAGCATAAAGGTGGTTTAGGAACACCATATCCAAAAAATAGATTCCAGAATGATATAGATTTTAAAAGAGCTGGAGTAAAAGGAAGCAAAATAAGATCTTTTGATTGGGGGCCAGTTGAGATTCAAGATGAAAAAACTCCTGATTGGAAATCTGCAGATTATGCCGTGAGTTTTCTTAAAAAAGAACATGAGAAGCCATTTTTTTTAGCATGTGGAATATTTAGACCTCACTTGCCTTTGTATGCACCTAAAAAATATTTTAATTTATTTAATGAAGAGGATATCGTTTTACCAAAAATATTAGAAAACGATTTGAATGATGTTGGAAAAATTGGAAGAAATTGGGTAGGTCAAGGTTTACATAACGAGATTTTAAGAAATAATAAATGGAAGTCTGCGGTTAGAGGCTATTTAGCTAGCTTAGCATTTGCAGATGCTTGTGTAGGGCATGTATTAGATAATTTAGAGGCTAGTAAATATAACGAAAATACCATAATTGTATTAATGGGAGACCATGGTTGGCATTTAGGAGAAAAAGAACATTGGTCTAAGCAAACACTTTGGGAAGAGTCAGCAAAAACACCTTTAATTATTTTCGACCCAAGATCTAAAAATAAAGGAGTAAGTTTAAGAACAGTATCTTTAATTGATGTTTATCCAACACTTTTAGAATTATGTGATTTACCTGCTAAAAATGATTTAGATGGGAATAGCTTCAAACATTTAGTTTCAAAACCTAACGGAGAATGGAATCGGTCTGCTATTACAACTAAAGGCGATGGAAATTACACATTGAGAAATGAAAATTACAGATATATTGTATATTCTGATGGTTTTGAAGAATTGTATGATCATCGAATAGACCCTATGGAATGGGAAAACATTGCTGATGTAAAGTCAAAAACGAAAGTGATAGAGAACTTTAGAAAAGAATTAAAAGTTATTTTGAATAAATAAATTAAAAAAATAAAAGAATGCATATTAAGATTCCTTTCATAGTAACAATTATTTTTACAATACTATCTTCCTGTAATTCAACAAAATCTGAAAAACAAAAAAGTTCTAAAAAACCAAACATCATTTATATTTTAGCTGATGATTTGGGATACGGTGATTTAAGTTCTTATGGTCAACAAAAATTTCAAACACCAAATATAGATGCTTTAGCATCTAACGGTATGAAATTCACACAACATTATAGTGGTTCAACAGTATGTGCACCTTCCCGTTCTTCTTTAATGACTGGTCAGCATACAGGGCATACACCAATTAGAGGAAATAAAGAACTTAAAGGACAAGATGGTCAAACTCCTATGCCCGCTAATTCAATAACGGTTGCCGAATTACTTAAACAAGCAGGTTACACTACAGGCGCTTTTGGAAAATGGGGATTAGGATATATAGGTTCTGAAGGAGATGCTTTAAATCAAGGTTTCGATAAATTTTATGGTTACAATTGTCAAAGAAGAGCACATCGTTATTATCCTGATTTTATATGGGATAATAATGAAAAGGTTATTTTGGAAGGAAACGATTGGACAAATACCATAACCTATGCTCCGGATAAAATTCAAGAAGCGGCATTAGATTTTATTGAAGACAATAAGGATAAGCCTTTCTTTGCATATGTGCCAATGGTTTTGCCACATGCGGAATTAATTTCGCCTAAAGATTCTATTCTACAGAAATATATAGGAAAGTTTGAAGAGGTTCCTTTTACTAATCCGTATGCTTCGGATTATGGACCAGATATTATCAAAAATAAATATAGCACACAAGCCACTCCTTACGCTGCTTTTGCTTCAATGGTAGATAGAATGGATGTATATGTAGGTCAAATTATAGCAAAGGTTGAAGATTTAGGTATTGCAGATAATACAATTATTATGTTTACTAGTGATAATGGTCCACATAGTGCCGGAGGAGCTAATCCAAAATATTTTAATAGCGCTGCTGGATTAAAAGGGATTAAAAGGGATTTGTATGAAGGAGGAATACGAGCACCTTTTATAGTCTCTTGGCCTAATAAAATTAAAAAAGGAAGTGTTTCAAATCATATTTCTGCTTTTTGGGATGTTATGCCTACGGTTGCTGATATTGCAGGTGTTAATACGCCTTCACAAAGTGATGGTGTTTCATTCTTACCTACACTTTTAAATCAAAATACTCAAAAGCAACATGATTATTTGTATTGGGAATTTAACCATAAAGGTGGTCGCCAAGCAGTACGTATGGGAAAATGGAAAGGTGTTTTGTATGAAGCTATTAAAAATAGAAATGCCAAATTAGAATTGTATAATCTTGATATAGATCAAACAGAGTCTAATAACGTCGCAGATAATTACCCTGAAATCATTTCAAAGATTGAGAATATTATTAAAAAATCTCATGGTCATTCAGATTTGTTTCCATTTGAAATAGATAATAAAAACTAAATAATATTAGAATGAAAAAGATAATACTATTTGTTATTAATATAAAATAGCTGTAAAATTAAGTATTACACCAGTTCAATACGTAAGAAATTAAAATTAGTATGAATTAACAACAGTTTAGTTAATTCTACCTTTGTATAGATTTACTTTTAAGTTCGAAATAAAAATAGGATAGATAGTTAAACTAAACAAAAAGACTGACATAAATTTATGTCAGTCTTTTTTTATTTGGCAATATAGTGTTGTAGGATAATTGAAAATTAACCTAATTCTCCAACCATATTTTCTGGTTTAACCCAAGCATCGTAATCTTTGGCAGTAACGTAACCTAAACTAATAGCTTCTTCTTTTAAAGTAGTCCCGTTTTGGTGTGCTGTATTTGCTATTTCAGCAGCTTTGTAATATCCAATTTTTGTATTTAAAGCTGTAACAAGCATTAAAGAATTATTAAGTAATTCTTTAATAACAGGGTGGTTTGGCTCGATACCTTTTGCGCAATTTTCTTCAAAGCTAACACAGGCATCTCCTATTAATTGCGCAGATTGTAATACGTTTGCAGCCATAACGGGTTTAAAAACATTTAATTCATAATGACCTTGTAATCCTCCAACAGAAACAGCAACATCATTGCCCATAACTTGCGCACAAACCATAGTTAAAGCTTCACATTGTGTAGGGTTTACTTTCCCTGGCATAATTGAACTTCCTGGTTCATTTGCTGGAATAATAATTTCTCCAATACCGCTTCTTGGACCAGAAGCCATCATTCTAATGTCATTTGCTATTTTGTTTAAAGAAACAGCTATTTGTTTTAAAGCGCCGTGAGTTTCTACTAAAGCGTCGTGAGCAGCTAAAGCTTCAAATTTATTAGGAGCCGTTACAAAAGGTAATTTTGTAAATTCTGCAATATATTCTGCAACACGTTTACTGTATCCTTTAGGTGTGTTTAAACCTGTACCAACAGCTGTTCCTCCCAAAGCTAATTCACTTAAATGTGCTAATGTGTTTTCAAGTGCTTTTATTCCGTGATCAAGTTGAGCAACATAACCAGAAATTTCTTGTCCAAGCGTTAAAGGTGTTGCATCCATTAAGTGCGTACGTCCAATCTTTACAACATTTTTAAATGCTTCAGATTTAGATTCTAATGTATCTCTCAATTGCTTAACCCCAGGAATAGTAGTCTCTACTATTTTTTTATAAGCAGCAATATGCATCCCAGTAGGGAAGGTGTCATTTGATGATTGTGATTTATTTACATCATCATTTGGTTGAATTGTTTTTTCACCTTTTCCAATTACTTTCCCTGCAATTTGGTGTGCTCTATTGGCAACAACTTCATTTACATTCATGTTACTTTGTGTACCAGAACCAGTTTGCCAAATAACCAAAGGAAATTGATCATCATGTATTCCTGTTAATATTTCATCACAAACCTGAGCAATTAAATCTCGCTTTTCAATATCTAGAACACCTAGTTCACAATTTGTATATGCAGCAGCTTTTTTTAAGTATGCAAATCCATATACAATCTCTAAAGGCATTGAAGCTACAGGACCTATTTTAAAATTATTTCTAGAGCGCTCTGTTTGTGCTCCCCAAAGTTTATCGGCAGGTACTTTTACCTCGCCCATAGTATCTTTTTCTATTCTAAAACTCATGATAATGTTGATTTATTTTAAGTTGCTAAGTTAATTGTTTTTGAGTATTTCTTATTAGGATGATTGTTAGTTTTTAGACTATATTTTTAACAGATTCATAAGATCATGGCAGTTTTATATTAATTTATAATTAAGAGTTATTGGAATTTACAATCATTTTTGAATAAGGTTTTAAAAAGGACTAAATTTTAATTTAAGAATGCGATAAACGGTAAATTTAAAATAGTGTATAATTCTGTTAATAAATCTTAAATTTTGTATTGTATAACATGAAGGTTTGCATTATATTTGCGTAAAATTATAATAGACAGTACACAATTATGTTCGATTTTGATCAATATTTAGGATTTTTAGCATTTTTAACAATTCTTACCATAGGATTTTGGTTAATGATATTTTTATTAACTTTTGTAATTCCTTACTGGATCGGAGGTTCTTTAATTGAAAGATTAAAAGAAATCAAAGATGAGAAAAAAGCTAAAAGAGAAGCTTAGAACTTAATATTACATATAGAATAAAAAAGGAAGTTAATAATTTAACTTCCTTTTTTATGCCTTTTGGTTTCTACATTGGTACATCATTGCTTCCGCCTCTTGACCTTCCGCTCCTTTCAATTTTCTTTTTCTGATTAAATCTATAGGTGAAAGATAAATTATAAGACCTAACGCCTCTAAATCTTATCTCTCTTTCAGATATAAATGTATCTGTTTCTACTATTCCTGAAAACTTACTTGAGTTAAATACATCATTTACATTGAAAGCTATTGATGCTTTGTCTTTAAACAAATCTTTACTAAAAGCTACATTTGTTGAGAATACACCATTTCTAGTGTTTTGAGCATCTACACTGGCTCCTCTATAACTAATATTAGTTTGCCAATCTATTTTGGCAGGTAAAGTTATTTTATTGCTAAACCTTGCAGTCCAACTTATATTTTCAGAATCAAAATTGGCGCCTTCAAAATCACCTTCTACAATGGAACTGAAGAAATTAAAATCGGTATTCATTCTCCATTTTCTTGATGGATTATAAGTTAAATTAAATTCGAAACCATAGCGTTTTTCTAAAGTAATATTAGAAAGTGTTCTAATAAAAGCAGGAGTTTCTTGCCCTTCAACTACAATAGGTTCTTTACTAACAAATCCTATTATATCGTCTGATTCTTGATAATAAATAGAAGAACTAAGAATAAATTTTCCTAATCTATTTATATATCCTAAATCTATTTTGCCAGCATATATGGGATTTAAGCCTGGGTTACCTTGAAAAACATTTGTTAAACTACTTCTAGAAGGATATGGGTTTAAAAAATAAGATTTCGGTCTGCTTAATCTTCTATTATAGCCAATAGTTATATTTTGAGTATCACTAAATTCAAAACTTAAATTTACGGTAGGGAAGAACCCCGTAAAATTTCTTTTTTCAAAATCACCAGATGTAGATTGATCCAATGTTAACTGGGTATTCTCCATTCGTAAGCCTAATAAATAAGAGAATTTATTAATTTTATTGCCATATTGAGCGTAAGCTGCGTGAATATAGTTTCTAAAATTAAAAATATTGGTAAACCTATTATCTATTTCAAATATATTGGTACTCTCGTTTAAAAGTTTTACTTGGTAATCTGTATTTCTATCACTATAATCACCTCTATAACCTATTTCAAATTGACTGTGCTCTCCAATAGGCAATACATAATCTACTCGAAGTAATATTTTGCTTTCATCTTCTAGTTGTGTAAGAATATCTGAATCTTGCCCATCAACATTTATGAGCGACTTAGCATTTTCATTGTTGTTTTCGTGCTGGAAATTAAAAGTTAGTTTATGTTCGCTTGTCTTGAAATTTTTAGTAAAATTGAATGCATATTGTAATGTTTTATTATTTCCTAATTCAGGATCTAAACGTAAACTTTGACTAGTTAGATTGTTACTGGAATCAAATTGTCTTAAATTTGTGATAGAATTGTTATCCTTGTCGCTATTGTTGTAAACAAAAGAAGTCGTTATGGAAGATGAATTGTTAATATGCCATTCAATACCAATGTTGTTAGTAATACCTTTTCCAGTTTTAGTCCAATCTCGCTTTTCATCTAAAATGCTATTGTCATTTTTAAAAGTTGTGTATGTATACCAATATCCGGGACTTTCGTTATAACGATACGATAATGTATTGAATACATTAACGTTTCCTGTTCTATAATTTATATTACCAGAAACTCCTGTCACATTGGGGTGACCAGCATTTGTAGTAATAGCTCCATTTAAACCTTGAAGTTTACTACGCCTTAAAATAATATTTAAAATCCCTGCTGTACCTTCGGATTCATACCTAGCGGAAGGCGAAGTTATAACTTCAACTTTTTCAATAGCTTCTGCTGGTAATTGTTGTAAAGCTTCTGATGAATTTAAGCCAACTAATCCTGATGGTTTTCCGTTAATTAATATACGAACATTATCATTTCCGCGTAAAGCGACATTACTCTCGGCATCTACAGAAACAGAAGGGACATTATCTAAAACATCACTTACATTTCCTCCGCGAACCGTGAGGTCTTTACCAACATTATAAATCTTTTTGTCAAGTTTTATTTCTACAGTTGTTTTTTCTGCAATAATTTCAACATCTCCAAGGGGTTCTAAATCTATTTCTAAAGAAAAGATACCAATATCGTTAGAGTTAAATATTTTTTTATTCGGAATTGTTATTGTTTTAAATGAGATATATTCAATTATAATATCATAAATACCTGTTGCTATAGGTATGTTGAAAGCTCCTTTGACATTTGTAATCCCTCCTGTAATAATCTTATTTTGACGCTTATTAAAGAATGTTATGGTAGCGTATTCTAAAGATTGTTTTGTTTCTTTATCTATGACCTTGCCTGTTACAATAACTTCTTTTTTTTCTGGTCTTTGCGCATTAGTTGATATATAAACCAGGCTAAAAAAAAGATAAATAGATAAGGACTTGTACATGTTTTAGTTTAAGTAGTTGGATTATAAAATAGACCATGGTTGAAACTTTTTTAAAAGAAAATAGGTTAAATAATTTCTAATATTAATTCTGGAGGTCTGCCAATAACAGCTTTACTTCCATTAACAACAATAGGGCGTTCTATAAGTTTTGGGTTAATAATCATAGCATGTATTATATCATCATTACTTAATTCCTTCCCTTTGAAATCATTTTTCCAAATGGCTTCATTTTTTCTAACCAAATCAATAGGTTTTATTTTTAGCATTTTAATAATACTTGAAAGTTCTTCAAAAGAAGGTGTATTCTCAAGATATTTAACCGTTTCATAAGGTTTTCCAGAGTTTTCTAATATTTCTAAACTACATCTAGATTTACTACAACGGTTATTGTGATATATTTTTATCATTATAAATAAATATTAAATGTTTTTAAATTGTTAATAAGTTGTTTTCCGTTTTTAAATTGGATACCATTAATATGTAAAGCATTGGCAGCTTCAATATTTCTAATATTATCATCTATAAAAACAGTATGTTTTGCTTCTATATTAAAACGATTTAGACAAACTTCATAGATGTCTTTAAATAGTTTTCTTGTTTTTTCTTCACCAGAAACAGCTACGCCTTCAAACCAACTTAAAAAACTAAAATGTTTTTGAGCAATAGGAAATGTTTCACTACTTCAATTGGTCAAAGAGACAACTTTATATTTTTTTGATTTTATTAGAGCGTGAAGAATTTCTACAGTTTCGCTTATTTCTCCACCAAGCATTTTTTCCCACTCACCATAAAAAAGTTTGATATAGTATTCGTATTCTGGAAATTTTTTAACTAAATCTGCAGTTCCTTGAGCAGTTGTATAGTCTGCATCTTGATTTTCGTTCCAATCACTATACAAATATTTTCAAAAAACCGATTCATTTTCTCTCTATCTCCTTTAAAAGCGTCAAGAAAAACATATTCGGGATTCCAATCTACGAGTACGCCACCTAAATCGAAGATAATAGTGTTAATTTTTGGTTGAGTCATAGCAGCGTTTATAGGTTTTCTATGTCTTCTTCTTGTTGTCCCATCATCATTAAATAAGCCTTTAAAAACGGCGTAATATCACCATTCATAACATTATCTACATTTCCTGTTTCATGGGCTGTTCTAACATCTTTGACTAATTTATAAGGATGCATCACATAGTTTCTGATTTGGCTTCCCCATTCAATTTTCATTTTACCAGCCTCAATATCTTCTCTTTGTGCTAATTGCTTCTGTAGCTCTATTTCGTAAAGTTGAGATTTAAGCATTAGCATTGCTCTAGCTCTATTATCGTGTTGTGAGCGTGTTTCAGAACATGAAATTTGAATTCCAGTTGGTTTATGAGTTAGTTGTACTTTGGTTTCAACTTTATTAACGTTTTGACCGCCCGCACCGCTAGACCTTGCTGTTGTAATTTCTATATCTGCAGGATTAAGATCTATTTCTATGGTATCATCTACAAGTGGGTAAACGTATACTGAAGCAAAACTTGTATGACGTTTGGCATTACTATCAAAAGGGGAGATGCGTACCAAACGGTGTACACCATTCTCACCTTTTAACCATCCAAAAGCAAAATCACCTTCAATTTCTAAGGTCACAGTTTTTATTCCTGTAACATCACCTTCTTGGAAATTAAGTTCTTTGACTTTAAAGCTGCTTTTTTCGGCATACATTAAATACATTCGCATAAGCATATTTGCCCAATCACAACTTTCTGTACCTCCAGCTCCTGCTGTAATTTGTAGAACAGCACTGAGGCTATCTCCTTCTTCAGAAAGCATGTTTTTAAACTCTACTTCTTCTAGTAAAAGCACTAATTTATTATGAGCTTTATCTATTTCTTCTTCTGTAGCTTCGCCTTCTTTGTGATATTCAAAAAGAATTTCTAATTCTTCAATTTGCGAAATAATATTTTTATAATCTTCAACCCATTTTTTTAATGAGCGTAGATACTTCATGGTTACTTCTGCTTCTTTAGGGTTATTCCAAAAGTCTGGATTTACAATTTTTTCTTCTTCATTATGAATAAGAATTTGCTTTTTATCAATATCTAGATATCCTTTTAGTTTATTCCCTCTATTTGTAAGCTTTGTAAGTTGATCTGTTGTAATCATAGATGCAAAAATACATTATTATGCCAATATTTAAGTAGAATTACTTTACAGAAAAAGTACTTATGGCATGCAATGGCATTCCAGATTCTGAAATGCCTTCAACTTCAATTAGATAATCTCCTTTAGAGTCTGAGCTAAAGAAGGTTATGTCTTGACCACTATTGGTAGTTGTTCTTATTTTTGGTTCCCAGTGTAATGTGGTTCTTAAATCTGCTCTAGCTTGTTCTTCAAATCCGTTGATGTGATCTGGAGCGTAAAACTCTCGAGCAGTGTAAAAACCTTGCGCAGCAAAATCTATAATTCCCGGTTTCCTTACAATGTTTCTTGTTCTTCTAATGTTGCCGGTTTTTGAATAAACGGCAATAACACCATTTCCACTATTTGCATATTGTGAAGCATCTACGCCTTTTAAGACATCAATAAAGGAAACTTCTGTTGCTTGTAATGTTGTTAGAAATTGAACATCTACAGGGAAATTATCAAGTAATATAATAGGGCTGCCATTACTACCCCTAATTGAAATACTGTCATTGACTGCATTAACACCAGGGACTGTAGAAAGTAGATCGAAAACAGTTTCTCGACCTAAATTAAAATCGTTTTCTAAATCTAGTCTGTTGGTAGCGAAGCCGTAATCTGTTCTGTCATTCATTTCTTGTTTACGTGTAGATAGTTCTTCCTTCTTTTTTGCTAGAATAGTTACCTCTTCAAGTTGTTGTGTTTGTTGATCATGCTCAAATTTTATTTGTCTTATGTATTCAGACATTTTTTTAAAATTTTCTAACTGCTTTTGGTCAGTTATATTTTTTTGCAAATGAGTATTTCTAACTATTTCGGGACTATTATCCTCTTGATCTAAAAAAATTAATACTTCCCTGTCTTTATTATTTTCTGATTTAAAGTTTGTAAGCCTAGATTCTACAATAGTTTGAACAGAGTCAAAAAAGATAAATGGTCCAAAACTAAAACGCCCATTTGTACCTGTCTTTTGAATAGGTTCTTGAGAAATTGTTTTTCCAAAAAAGGTTAGTCTTGTTTCTGTAGATATAGCTGAATAAGGTTTTTTAAGGAATTTTGTCGTACCCGAAATGATAAGACCGTTTTCTACAGGGAATTGTTCTTCTTTTTTTGTATCATATAATAGACTTTTCCAAGTAAAACGTTTCCAGCCATGAGTAAGCATAACTAAATCTAGTAAATAGCGTCTTCTTAAATCATTTTCTTTTTCAAAAAAGTATCCAGGATCTTTAATTTCTCCTCTTAAATCTGAATTTAGTAATAGCCAAGTTTTAATATTTTTAGATCTTGTATTGTAAGGAAAAGCACTAAGATCTCGAACACTCATAGATAAGTGACTTGTAAGACCATTGCCTTCATTGTCTTTTACGTTTACATTAACTGTTATTGGTTTTCTAGTGTTTAGTGTTTCTTTATTTTTTGTGATCTCAACAGTAGTTTTATTATTAGGATTTGATATGAAAACCATACGTTCACTTACTGGATTACCAGTGGGGTCAAATAATGTTATATTGGCTATACCATCTTTTAACTCTTTTACAGGTAATTTGATTGAATAAGAGCTTTTAGTTTGTGTTTCATATTTACTAAACACTAATTTACCACGCTGATGAACTACTAGATAGGTATTATTAAGACCTGTTAATGTGTTGGATTTAAGATTGATAAATAAATTGTTGCCTGAGTTGTTTATACCTAATGTATAGCCATTATTCAATGCTATTGGAAGTTGATATGAATATTCAACACCATTAACTTCCAATTTTGCAGAATAGGTTTTATTTGGTTCTGGGCTAAGAGTAAAAAAACCAAGACCAAAATTTGTTGTTTTAAACTCTGTGATTGTGTTGTTGTCATTATCTATAATAGAACCAGAGAATTTTGCGCCACTGTAAATATTGTTTTTAATTTTTACAGCAATTTTACTTCTTATATTTTCTATTAGATAACCTCCTTCTGGGTAAAAGTTTAAATCTGGTTTAATAGCCAAATTGTTTTCTAAAGCAGTATTTGATTGGTTTGAGAAGTCTATACCATCCTTTTTTTCATTACTTAAAATAGCTATTTCTTTTTGGAAGAAATAATCTGGATTATGATTTCGCATGTAATTGGTGAAAGCTCTCATTAAATAATTACCAGTCTTCCAATTTTTACCAATTTTAAAATCTCCAGAGGCACTAATATTATTTGTAAATAGTTTTTTCTTTGCAACAATACTGTCATTGTCATCAATCAATTCTACATATAGAATCCAACTTTTAGAACTTTTTTTATGCGTAATGCCATTAACTAAATAACCTGAATACCATATACTTTCATCAAGTGAATAATATGGTTTGTCTGTATGAATATAAATTTTTTCTGGAGTATTTTCTTTAGCATAGTTTTTAAGTTTTTCGTCAACTAAATCTGAGAAATGACTTTTAGTAAATACAGCGAAGGAGACAAAAATTAAGCTTAAAATGGAAAAAATAATTATTTTTTTCATGAGTTTTTAGTTGGTTGTTTGGCTGTTGTGAATTTAATTTGTTAATTATGATTTGCGTCAAAAATTGAGCCAAAGTGTTTTAAATTATAGATTATAAAAAACCGTAAAATTTTAATTTATTATTTCTGAAATTGATACAGGTATATGAAATTTGTATTTTATACATTAGAGAGAATATTCAACATTTATTAGTATTAAATTTATTGAGTTATAGGCTTAATATCTGTTTTATTTGATTTTGATAAATCGGATTACCATCCTCTGTATCGTTTTATTAAAGATACTTTGTTGAAATTGAGATCTATTAATTCTAAAGTAGAATTCATCAAAATAGGCTTGTATATGCCATTTACTTACATGAGTTGGTATTGCTCTTAACCAATATTTCACTTGCACAATTACAATATGTAGTTGTTTAAAATTCTTTCTGTTATTACTATCTTTCTGTTTAATATTGTAAACCTTTTTTAAAGGTTCATACCCTCACCATTTATCAGTCACTATTTTTGTGCAGACTTACTAATATATTCTTCAAAAATAGGTGTTAAAGATTTCGCAGAGTAATTTTTTATGGACTTAATATATACTCGTTTTACATTGTTATTATCACTTATTTCTACTGCTATAACTGCCTTTTTATTCTTTGCATTATAACTTCGACCTTGTTAAGCTTCTTCTTTTCCACCAATACATCGTTTGGTAATTCTTTTATAAAGGATAGCATATCTTGTCCTATAAATTGAAACATAAATTAATCATTTAGAACAATAATATACAGGAATTAAATGACTAATTCAATAATTTTATTTTTGGTAAAAAAAATATAGATGAAATTAAGTGTTTTAATTCCTATATATAATGCTGAATTTCACTTTCGTTATTAAGAACAAAATTTTCGTATTCTTCTCCATTAGACTAAGATTTTATTTTTAAGAGCAGCTTATTCTTGAGCTATAGTTTCTTCTATTAATGTTTCATTTTGAGATCAAGTAAAGATTAATAAAATCCCGAATAATAAGCTGATTTTTTTCATAATGATTTGGTTTGTTTAAATTATTATTGAATATCCGTTTTCACTCATAATCCAGTAATATTTGCTATTACAAGTCTATCAAAGAGTTTATCTTCAAAGTATCTTCGGTTTAATTTATATACAAATTCATTGAGGTATAATTGAAGATACTTTCCTTTTGTGATAATTACCCAGTAAGTTTCTTTTCGCATTACTTATGGTTATATGTACCCATTTTAATGTTTCTATTGTAGTTTGTTTGATTTCTCTGTATAATGTAGTTCTACAAAATCTGCAATATCAATATATGAAGTGCTTTTATCAGTAAAAACAATACTTG
>CALKXS010000090.1 GCA_938003745.1 uncultured Algibacter sp. | reverse complement strand
ATCTAAAATTCAAGATAAATTAAATAATAGACCACGAAAAATTATTGGCTATAAAACTCCTAAAGAAATAATAGAAAATGAACTAAAAATGGTAGCTTAGACTTAAATTAAAATTAGCAACAATTGTTGCGTTAACACATTCAATGCAGCATATTGAGATTGTAAAATGATAATTTTTCTTAAAATTATTTTGATTTTTAGGTATAAAAAAGCCACCTATATAGAGATGGCTTTTTTAAAATTATAATTAAAACTACATATTAGTGAACAGGTTTAAGCTTGTCGGCAGCGCTATTTGCAGCATCTTTAGCTCCGTTTAGGGCTTTTCCAGCAGCATCAACAGCACTATTAGCAGTATCTCTAGCTCCGTTTACGGCTTTTCCAGCAGCATTAACAGTACTATTAGCAGCGTCTTTAGCTCCGTCTACGGCTTTTCCAGCAGCATCAACAGCACTATTAGCAGCATCTTTAGCTCCGTCTACAGCTTTTTCAACACTGTTTTCTGCTTTTTTTACTTCATCTCTACAAGAAGTAAATGAAATACTTAAGGCTAATAAAAGAACTGTGCTTAATACTAATTTTTTCATGTTTTTTGTTTTAGTGTTAATTATTTAATTTTAAGCAATTTAGTATTTCAAATATTAAATTACTCTATTTTATTTAAGCAGTTTGCATAAATAACAATTTATATACGTAGATAGTTTACAATTTGGATTACTGCTCCTTTATTTTTTTTGATAAATTGAATATTTTTCTCCCCTAATAAGGTTCTTTTTTCTTCATCCAGACATAAGATGTTTAAAATAGTGTTAAATTCCTCTTGAGAAGAAATTGATAACATACCTCCATTGTCTATAAAGGCTTTGGCTTCAGGAAATTTTGAATGGTTTTTTCCAATTACTATTGGAATACCAAAAACAGCAGGTTCTAATGTGTTGTGTAATCCTGTATTTCCCATGGCTCCACCAACGTATGCAATATCAGCGTAATTATATATTTTTGTTAGTAATCCAATAGTGTCAATAATAAATATGGTTGCCTTTTGTAGATTAAAATTGTTTTTTTCTGAAAACAATACAGATTGAACATTTAATTTGGACCTAAAATTGTGTATTTGAGATGCTTTGATATTATGCGGAGCAATAATAAGTTTAAGGTTTTCTGACGCTTTAGAATTTATAAATTCTATAAATAAAGTTTCATCTTCTGGCCATGTACTACCAGCAACAATGCAAAGTTTATCTTGTTTAAATTCTGAAATAAACTCTAAAGTATTATTTTGTTCTAATTGGCTATAAACTCTATCAAATCTAGTGTCACCAGAAATGGTAACATTTCTGTAGTAAATAGATTCTAATAATAGTTTAGACTCTTGATTTTGAGTAAAAATATGTTCGAAAGAAAAAAGAGCTTTTCTCAATTGATTTCCATAAAACTTAAAAAAAGATTGATTTTTTCTAAAAGCAGCAGATATTAAGATGGCTTTTAGATTCTGTTTTTTTAATTCTATTAAAAAATTAGGCCAAATGTCATATTTTACAAATACTGTTAATTCAGGTTTTATTAATCTTAAAAAACGTTTTGCTGCTGTAGGAGTATCTAAAGGTAAATATGCTACCACATCTGCAATAGGCGAGTTTTTTCTTATTTCGTATCCAGAAGGAGAAAAGAATGTTAAGAGTATTTTGTGGTTAGGTTTTTCATTTTTAAGTTTAGTAAAGACAGGTAAACCTTGCTCGTATTCACCTAAAGAGGCACAATGAAACCATAAAACTTTATCTGCAGGTTTGATGCGCTTTTTTAAAATATCAAATGTTTTTTCTCTACCTTTTACTCCTAATTTTATTTTTGAATTGAAAGGGGCAATGAGGTATAATACAATGCGAGTTAAATAAATTCCGAAGTTATACAGTAAGCTCAATGTGACGTTGTTTTACGCAAAAATACACTTCTTTAAAATAAAATGTAAAAAGAAAAGTTTATTTGTCTTTAATGATTGAATTTAAGACAGTAATTATTCCCTTAATATTGATTGTTTAACGTTGTTGAATTTTGTATTTTTGTTAGCTCAAACGACTTAATGGTGTATTCATTAAAATAGATTATTAATTATAGAATAATCTGCAATTTTTTTAGATGAAAAAAATACAAATGGTAGACCTAAAAGGTCAATATAGCCAGATTAAAGATGTTGTAAACCCTTCAATACAGGAGGTTATAGAAACTACAACTTTTATTAATGGACCAAAGGTGCATGAGTTTCAAAGAAATTTAGAACATTATTTAGGTGTTAAGCATGTTATTCCATGTGCAAACGGGACAGACGCTTTACAAATAGCAATGATGGGGTTAGGTTTAAAACCTGGAGATGAAGTTATAACTGTCGATTTTACTTTTGCAGCAACAGTTGAAGTTATTGCATTGTTGAATTTAATACCTGTTTTAGTTGATGTAAATCCAGATGATTTCAATATAAATATTGAAGCTGTCAAAAAAGCTATTACGTCAAAAACTAAGGCTATTGTACCTGTGCATTTGTTTGGTCAATGTGCCAATATGGAAGCAATTATGGAAATAGCTGAGGAACATGATCTTTTTGTAATTGAAGATAATGCTCAAGCTATTGGAGCTAGTTACGTCTATAAAGATGGTTCTAAAGCTAAAGCAGGAACAATAGGTCATGTAGCTTCAACCTCATTTTTTCCTTCTAAAAACTTAGGATGCTATGGAGATGGAGGTGCTATTTTTACTAATGATGACGGATTAGCACATATTATTAGAGGTGTTGTAAATCATGGTATGTATGAAAGGTATCATCATGATGTTGTTGGGGTAAATTCTAGATTAGATAGTATTCAAGCAGCTGTTTTAAATGCTAAATTACCTTACCTAGATACTTATAATCAAAATAGAATTGAAGCTGCAAATAAATATGATGCATCATTTAAGGGGGTAGAAAGTGTTATTATACCTAAGAGAAATGGTGAAGCGGATAGCCACGTTTTTCATCAATATACATTAAAAATAAAAGGGGTTAATAGAGATGCTTTAGTAAAGTATTTAAATGAGAATGATATACCTTGTGGTGTATATTATCCAATCCCGCTTCATAAACAAAAGGCGTACGTTGACGATAGATATAATGAGGCTGATTTTAATGTAACAAACCAATTGATACAAGAAGTTATTTCTTTACCAATGCATACAGAGTTAGACGACGAGCAAATTGAATATATAACATCAAAAGTCAAAACATTTATAAATGGATAAAATATTAGTTACTGGCGGACTTGGCTTTATAGGATCGCATACTGTTGTAGAATTACAAAATGAAGGGTATGAAGTTGTTATTATTGATGACTTGTCAAATTCTTCGGAAAAAGTATTAGATGGAATTACTGCAATTACAGGAAAAGCTCCAATTTTTGAAAAACTAGATCTTAAAGAAAAAGGTAAAGTTGAAGCTTTTTTTGCAAAGCACAGTGATGTAAAAGGTGTTATCCATTTTGCAGCAAGTAAAGCTGTAGGCGAGAGTGTTAAAGAGCCATTAATGTATTATGAAAATAATATTGGTACGCTTATTTACATTCTTAAAGAATTAAAGAAACTGCCTTCTGTAAGTTTTATCTTTAGTTCTTCATGTACAGTTTATGGACAAGCAGATGAGTTGCCTATTACAGAGAGTGCACCTGTTAAAATTGCTGAATCTCCTTATGGTAATACAAAGCAAATAGGAGAAGAGATTATTAAAGATACTTGTAAAATCTCTCCAAATATAAAAGCTATTGCTTTACGTTATTTTAATCCTATTGGAGCGCATGAATCTGTTGAAATTGGAGAACTTCCAATTGGAGTGCCTCAAAATTTGGTGCCATTTATTACGCAAACTGCTATAGGGCTTCGTGAACAATTATCTGTTTTTGGAGAAGATTATCCAACGTCTGATGGTACTTGTGTTAGAGATTATATACACGTAGTAGATTTAGCAAAGGCTCATGTTGTTGCATTAGGGCGTTTGTTAAAAAACAATAATAAAGCTAACTACGAAACTTTTAACCTTGGAACAGGAACAGGAAGTTCTGTTTTAGAAGTTCTAAAATCTTTTGAAAAAGTTTCTGGACAAAAATTGAATTATAAAATAGTTGATCGAAGAGAAGGTGATGTTGTTGCAGCATACGCTGATACAAATAAAGCTAATGATGAGTTAGGATGGAAATCACAATTAACTCTTGATGATGCTATGAGTTCTGCATGGAAATGGGAACAAAAAGTTAGAGCTTTAGAATAGTTAGAATAAATTACATGGCATTAAAAAAGGTTGCTAAATTTTAGCAACCTTTTTTAATGCCATGTAAATTTCTTTTATGTTTAAATCGTTGTTTCTTCTTCTAAAGATTTTTTTTCTTGAAACTCACAAAAACTAAAATTATCATTCCTGAAGTTACAGATAAATCTGCCATATTAAAAATACCTGTTCGTAAGGTATCATTCAATTTCATATGTAAAAAATCTGTAACAGATCCGTAAGCAAAACGATCATAAACATTGGCAATACCACCACCAATAATACTTGCGAAAGCAAATAGAGACCAGTTGTCTAAACTCATATCTTTAAAAACATACCTCAATACAAAGCCTAAAACCACAACGGGTAAAATAAGTAGTAAAATAAGTTTTAAAGTAGGATTTAAGTCGCTCCCCATACCTAAAAAAGCACCAGTATTTTCTACGTTATGCAGAGAAAGAAGTTCTCCAATGATTTCTTTTTGACTTCCAGCTACAACTTGAGCTCTAACAATGATTTTAGATACTTGATCTAATGCTATTGTTAAGATTATTGTAACAATTATAAAAATAGAACGACGAGATAATTTCATTTAGCTATTTATTTCAAAAGTTGCAGAAACAGTTTCAGAAGCTCTGTTTATTTTCTTTACTAAACCTTGTAAAACTTTACCTGGACCTACTTCCGTAAATAATGAAGCGCCGTCTTCAATCATTTGCTGTACAGATTGTGTCCAACGTACAGGGGCAGTAAGTTGAGAAATTAAATTTGTTTTTATCTCAGTTTCGTCAGTTACAGCATTTGCCGTCACATTTTGATAAACAGGGCAGTTTGGTTTGCTAAATGTTGTGTTTTGAATAGCTGCGGCTAGTTCTTCACGAGCTGGTTCCATTAATGGTGAGTGAAATGCGCCAGCTACTTTTAGTATAAGTGCTCTTCTTGCTCCTTTTTCTTTTAGAATCTCACAAGCTTTTTCTACACCAGGAATAGATCCAGAAATTACTAATTGTCCTGGGCAATTATAATTTGCTGCTACTACTAGCTCATCTGTTATGTTATCGCAAACTTCTTCAACAAGATTATCATCTAGTCCAATAATGGCTGCCATAGTAGAAGGGGTTGCGTCACATGCTTTTTGCATAGCTAAAGCACGTTGAGAAACGAGCTTTAATCCGTCTTTAAAAGTCATAGCTCCCGCTGCAACAAGAGCGGCAAATTCACCTACTGAGTGTCCTGCAACCATATCTGGTTGAAAGCTATCTCCTAAAGTTTTAGCTGAAATTACAGAATGTAAAAAGACTGAAGGTTGAGTAACTTTTGTTTTTTTCATTTCCTCTTCGGTACCAGAAAACATCATGTCGCTGATTCTAAAACCAAGAATTTCGTTTGCTTTTTCGAAATACTCTTTTGCTACTGTTGAGTTTTCATAAAGGTCTTTTCCCATTCCAATAAATTGGGCGCCTTGACCTGGAAATATATATGCTTTCATAGTTAGTTCGTTTTTAGTGCAGCAAAAATAGTGATAAATCTTTAGAAGTGATAAGCTTGTTTTTTGAAAGTTAAAGTTTGCGTTAGGGATTGAACGGTATGTTTGAGCTCCCCGACTTTTTGGAAGGGAGCAAGTAGTGAAAGCGCGACCCTTTTTAGGGGTAACGCTCAAATATTTTATAAACCAATAATGGCTGCTTCGGCACAACGCTCACCATCCATAGCTGCAGAAACAATACCTCCTGCATAACCGCCACCTTCTCCACAAGGAAAAAGTCCTTCTATTTCTGGATGTTCTAATTGCTCATTTCTTGGAATACTTACTGGCGATGAGGTTCTAGATTCTACACCTACAATGTTGGCTTCTTCGGTGTAATAACCTTTCATTTTTTGCCCGAAAGCTTGAAATCCTTTTCGTAATCTACTTCCTATTAATTTAGGTAATAAGGAATGTAATGGGGCTGATTTTAATCCAGGTTGATAGGATGTTGAGTTTAATGTATCTGATAAATTGCCTTCAACAAAATCTGTTAATCGTTGTGCTGGTGCTACTTGACTACGCCCGCCAGCAGTAAAGGCCAGCTTTTCTAAATTCTTTTGGTATTCTAATCCTTTTAAAACACCAAATTGTTCGTATTTACGTAAATCTTGTTCTGCATTAATTTCTACTACGATGCCAGAATTTGCAAATAAATTATTTCGTTTTGATGGTGACATACCGTTTACTACAACCTCTCTATTTGCAGTAGCTGCGGGAACTATAAAACCTCCAGGACACATGCAAAATGAGTATACACCACGGTTATTTACTTGCTGTACTAAACCGTATGAAGCAGCAGGTAGTAATGGGTTGCGTTCTCCATCACAATGATATTGTATAGAATCTATAATATGTTGAGGATGTTCTACACGTACACCCATAGCAAATGATTTCGCTTCAATGGTAATGTTTTTTTTATGCAATAAATAGTATATATCGCGAGCGGAATGTCCTGTTGCCAAAATAACGCGATTGGCAGTTAATTCTTCTCCATTTTTAAGTTGTATGGCTTGTATTTTATTGTCTTTTACTGTGAAATCTACAACGCGGGTTTCAAAATGAATTTCGCCACCATATTTTAAAATGGTTTTACGAATATTTTGAACCACTTTTGGTAGTTTATTTGTGCCAATGTGTGGATGTGCGTCTACAAGAATTTGATTGGTTGCACCATGGTAAACTAAGTTTTCGAAAATACGACGAACATCACCACGTTTTAGGCTTCGTGTATACAATTTGCCATCACTATAGGTTCCTGCTCCACCTTCTCCAAAACAGTAGTTAGAATCTTCGTTAACAAAATGATCTTGGTTTATGGCTTTTAAATCGCGACGACGATCTTGGACATTTTTACCACGTTCTAAAACAATGGGTTTGAAGCCAAGTTCTATACAGCATAAAGCGGCATACATACCTGCTGGACCAAAGCCAATAATGTGTACTGATTTGCTTTTTGATACATCTTTGTAATTAAAGGTGTAATCTGAATTTTTAGGTAAAGCTTCACGGATATAAACAGCGACTTTGTAATTTAAAATTATTTTTGCTTTTCTTGCGTCTATAGATTTACGAAGTACTTTTACGCCTGTTATGTCTTCTTTATCTATATCTAGCTTAATAGCCGATTTTAAAACTAAAATATTGTTACGCTCTTCTTCCTTTAATGTAATACGAAGTTGTATCTCTTTTACCATGCTGCGAAATTAATGAAAATTGAGATAGGGGTTGAAAAGAATTTTAGAAGGTAAGAACTGATTTAAAGTAACTTGCTTTTTAAATGAGATCTTACTTAGTCAGTTGAGTTTTTTGTTATTTATTTGGCATACAATTTATTCTTCAAAACGAGTTGCATCATCCCAATTGTCTGTTCTAAAAGAGGAAGCTGGCAAGAGATTAGCATCAAACAAAGTGCCAACTATCCAATTTTTCCATGCATATCTTACAGCTACAGGTTTAAGAACTTGTTTACTCGAAACTTCAAGATCCATTTTTTTTATATTATTACGGTTTATAACTTTAGCAGTTGCAAGGTGAAATATTTTGTCTTCACCAGCTATTTCAAAGCCTTCTAATTTTTCGTGAGCAAACAAACCGGTTTCGGCATGTTTGAATTTTAAGATAAGACTACTATTTTTTAATTCTTGAGACTCAAAAATTGGAGATGCATAATCTATAGTTTTGTAACCATAAGCTTGGTTTAGAGCATTGAATAATAACCTGTCTGCTACTTGTTTTTTCTTTGGAGGATGGATGGAATGATCATCTCCAATATCCATAGTAATGGCAATTCCAGAATTAGGAATTAAGTCTAAACATTTAAGTTGCGCCTCTCTAATAAAAGCAGAGTTATCTACAGTATTAAATTTTTTGTTACCTCCATAGGTGTAAGGTGCAATTTGTACATAATAGAATGGAAAATCACCAATATTCCATCGTGTTCTCCAATCTTTTACCATAGCAGGAAAAAGCTTCTCGTATTTTTTAGGTTCATTTTTATTAGATTCTCCTTGATACCATAAAGCGCCTTTTATTTTATAATTTACTAATGGATTAATCATAGAATTGAATAATACTGTTGAAATTTGTTGCGTTCTTTCAGTGATGTTTACATTAGAGAGATTTACTTTTTTATATTTTGTTAATACGTCATTACTAATCCATGCTTCAACTTTACTTCCTCCCCAAGATGTGTGAATCATTCCAACAGGAACATCTAAAGTTTCTTGTAATTGTTGTCCAAAAAAGTATGCTACTGCGCTAAAGTCATTAACCGTATTTGGTGAAGCTTCTTGCCAAGATGTGTATCCTTTTAAATCAGTTAAAGGAGTTTTTGAGCCAATTTTATTTACTGAAAACAAGCGTAAATTGGTGTTTTTAGATTTTAATAAAGCCATTTGACCTCCAAAGGTTGGTTGTCCGTTATAGCCTTTTACAGGTTGTTCCATGTTTGATTGACCAGAACATAGCCAAACTTCACCAAACAAAATGTTTTTTAAATTAATATTAGAGTCTTTACTTGTAATGTTTATAGATTGAGAGTCTTTACTATTAGTAGTTTTAACTTCAATTTTCCAATGACCTTGCTTGTCAGCCTTAGTATTTAGGGTTTCATTAATCCATGAAGTTTTAATAGAGATTTGTTCATTTGCATTTGCCCAACCCCATAATGTTATTGTTGTATTTCGTTGTAAAACCATATTTGATGATACAATGGCTGGTAATTTAACTTTGGCATGGCTAGACTGTATTAAAATTAAAAAGGTAAGTAACGTAATTGTGATTAATTTTTTCATTTTAATAGGTCGTGAATTGGTTGGTGTCTTTTTATAATTTAATATTATTTCTTCTCATAAGTTATGAATGAAAACTCATGCTTGTGTTTCTCATCTTTGGTGTGAAAGGTTTTTGATGTTTCTTTCCAGAGATTCATATCAATTTTTGGGAAAAATGTGTCTGCTTTAAAGTTTTCATGAACGCGAGTTAATTCAATTTTATTAGCTATTTGAAGTGCTTGTTTGTAAATTTCTCCGCCTCCAATAATAAAAGGTTGTTTGTCAATTTTTGCAGCGTCAATGGCGTCTTTTAAACTGTTTACAATGATAACTCCCTCTGGTGCTTTATAGTTGTTTTGTCTTGTTATTACAATATGTGTTCTGTTTGGTAAAGGTTTTAGAAAACTTTCAAATGTTTTACGCCCCATAATAATATGATGCTCGTTTGTTAAGTTTTTAAAATGCTTTAAGTCATCGCTTAAATGCCATATTAATTTATTGTCTTTTCCTATAGCATCATTTTCTGCAGCAGCGACAATAATTGTTAATTCAGATTTTGGTGTACTCTTTTTATCTTTTTCATCATTATAGACTTCGCTTTGTGCTAATAAAGCTTCTTCTTTTATAAAGTTAGATTTTAATTTTTTAATTCGGTTTTGTTGTTTGGCAACAAGTTTATCTAATTGTTCCTGTTCCCAAGTTTTACCCATAAATTTGTTGAGGATAAAAACGTTTAAAATATGATATATAAGTAAAAATAGCCAAATTAAAATGGCAGAAACAAACCAATCTAACTCAAAAGGTTTGAAGTCTTTACCAATTTTTAAAGCGGTATTAGCAACTATTAAAAATGCTGCACCAATTAAAAATATAACGAAATGAATGTATAAACGTTTTTTTTGTTTTATTCGTTTCTGCGCGTTTTCTATAAGTTCTAATTGATCTTTATCTATTTGAGGTATTACTTTTTTCTTTCCAAACATATTCTTCTAATAATATAAATGTAAAGTTAAAACTTTTACTCGATTTTTATAAGGCATATATCATGGAAAACTAAAAATATTTTTAAAAGGAAGTGTTTGATAATGAGTAGAGATTCTTTTTTTTTGATTGCTAATATTGTAATTTAGGTATCTATATTTTTAATAGATTATATAATATTGCGTCAATATTAACAAATTGATAATTTTTTGATGTTAAGCGTTTTGTATAACTTCTCATCAAAATTTGTTTTTTAAATTTGTGTTTACAACAATTACAACAATTATGGCAATTACAAAACAATATTTAAAAAGCAAACCAATTTGTAAAGTAACCTTTTCTATTCTTGCAAAAGAAGCCGAAGAAGTATCAGTAGTAGGAAGTTTTAATGAATGGAATGCTCAAGCAACTCCATTAAAAAAATTAAAGAACGGGACTTTTAAAGGGATTGTAAATTTAGATAAAGATAGCTCACATGAATTTAAGTATTTGGTTGACGGTACTTATGTTAATGATCCTGCTGCCGATGCTTATGCTTGGAATGATTTTGCATCTGCAGATAACGGAGTAGTGAACGTATAATAAATAACATAAAAAAAGGCGCTTTCTATATTATAGAAAGCGCCTTTTTTTATGTTATTAAGTTTTATTTCTTAATAAACTTTTTAATTCCGGTTTTAATTGCAGAATCTATTTGAATAAAATATATACCAGATGTTAATTGATTCGTATCAATTTTATTATTAGATAACGTGCCTTTCATTATAGATTGCCCCGTAATGCTTATGATATTATAATTTGAAATATTTCCATATTGGGCTGGAAGACTTATGTTTATTTCTTGATCTACTGGGTTTGGAAATAAAGAAATCTCATTACTAATATCATTGGCTTTATTAACACTTAAAGATCCAGCAGTAATAACAGCCTCATACATTCCATTTCCATGTGTGCCAATTAATAAATGATTATCTGATGGTCTATAAGATAAAGAACTTACTAAAGCAAATCCAATTTGATTAGGAGCTTCTATTTCCCAATCGGTTGTTAATGGAGCGGTTGTACTATACAGTCCTCTCGCTGTACCTACAAAATATACAGTTTGTCCAGCAACTTCTACAATAGCAGCAGATCTAATAGAGTGAGATGATAGGTTTCTTTCGACTAATGTCCATGTTGGAGAAGTATTCGTTGCATTTGTTGTAAGGTAAATATTGTTGATGCCGTAATTTGAATAGGTAGCTAAAACAATATCGTTATTTGTTGGGTGTATAGCTATTCCTGTTACTATAGTTGAGGATAGTGTTGTAGCCGTTGCAGGTGTGATATCTACCGCAGATGATATATTTGTAGCATTTTGTGGATCATCTAACCTGTATATGTGCCCCGAATTACCTCCCATTAATAAGTAACTTGTTGTTGAATTATATGCGCCTCTAGTTGTTGAAAATGCTTCGAAACCATCTGTGTGTCCAAAAGCAGTATTGGTGTCTCCTAAACTTGTCCATGTGTCTTGTGTTACATTTTCTGCATCTGTGGTTCTTAAGAGTGTGTTTTCAGAAGCATAATAAAGCACATTTGTATTATCTGGGTCTAAATGAAAATAGGTAACAAATTGACTAGGGTATAAAACGTCTTCAGTAACAGGAGGTCTTGCAGATCCTATAGAGATACGAGGGGTAATTTCTGTATAGCCATCACAAAATCTACTTATAATTCCATTTTGTATACTTCTGTAAAATGATAATCCACACGTAGCATAATCTGCAATTGCTACAGCTCCGCCATCTCCACTGCCAACATTAATATGAGTTGTTAAATCTGGAGCACCTAAATCTGTTCCTCCAAGTTTAGTTCCATTATCTTGAGCCCCACCAATAACAACATCAGATCCTGTACTTGGGTCTATGCCTACATGATAAAACTGAAATGTTTGGTAATTGTTATTTAAACTTGTCCAAGCTACGGTACTTGCAGTTATATCATTGGTTCTATGTACTCCGCCATCACTACCAGAGAAAAGAATATCATTGTTAAAAGGACTGAAAACTAAAGTATGAATATCTGGATGGTGATTTGCGTACTGTGCATAGCTAGCAGAAGAAGCATAACCACCAATACGAGAAAACGTAGTATTTGTTATTATGTTTTCAATCTTGTATGCATTTGTTCCTCCAATAACGACAAAGTTTTCGTTGTCTGGTTTCACACTTACTGTTAAATCATAACCCCTTTGAATAGCAAATGGATCGTTACCCATAGAGCACCCTGTTTCATCTGGGAGTTTATTAGATAAATTAGTAAAAGTGGTTATAGATTGATCCCATAACCATAAATCAGCTTCTATTACTGGCGTTGTGCAATTAGAATTGTTTCCGTTATCAAAAAGTATATACAGCTTATTTTCGTTTGAGGGTGCAATAGCTAAAACTACTCGACCTGATGGAGAGAAATGGAATGTAGGATTTACAGCTGGCGGTATTGGTGCAATTTCATTAATTCTTGTCCAAGTTCCTGTTGTACTATTTCCTGTAGCAGAAGTCCATACTCCTATAGCAGAAGGATCTGTGTTTCCGGAAAAAGCAGCATAAACTCTACCGGAAGTTGTAATTACAACATCAGTAGCATCATTTGTGCCATTTGGAGACCCATCTATTTCTGTAGTCCATAAGCTTCCATCATATCTACTTATTCTACCTACAACAGCTGCAAAAAGGTGACCCGTTATTGGGTGCACTTCTAAGTCGAATATAATATCAAAAACACTATTAAACGATCCGTGAGTAGAATTGGTGAAAGGAACCTGAGACCAGGTTAAACCACTATCTGTAGATTGCCAAATACCTTGTCCGAAATAAAAGGCATTATTTCCAGATGCAGAGTTTCCAAGACCTTCACCTGTACTGTAATACCAAATGTTTTCAAATCCGGATCGAGGATCTTGAATAATATTAGTCACATTATGTATTTCATCATTGGGTGAAACTTTTGTCCAATCTGCACCTCCATTTGTTGTTCTAAAAACACCTCCGCTTACACCACCAGCTATAATAGTATTTCCAGAATCATCCGTTTTATCTATAACAAGACTTCTTGTTCTACCTCCAAAGTTACTTGGCCCTCTATTTATATATGAACCATCTGATATTTTTGAAGCAGAACTTTTATTTAATTTAGAGCTTGTCGCTACTTTTAATTCTAAGTTTTTTTCGCTTAGTGGTACTTTGCCTGTATTAGGATTAATTTGTCTTCTATATTCATGTTGATTACGAGCTTCATTATATAAAGCACGTTCTTCAGATGTTTTCTTCTTCTTCTTTTTAGGAAGCTTGATTGATACAGTTTTTGCTTTAGTTGCTTCTTGATCATTCTGATTATTTAGAATAATTAATACTAAAGTGATTATAAAAACTGAAACTAAAATACGTTGGGTGGTTTTTTTCATAATACTTTCACTTAAAATGTCTTGGTTTTATTTATGTAAAAAATAAGGGTGTTAAGGTAAACCCTTTTGGGGTATATTAAAAAAAGCTTTTTTATATGGCTACTTCTCCTTTAATATGTGGGTGTGGATTATAGTCTGTTAAAGAGAAATCGTCGAAATTAAAATCAAAAATATCTTTAATTTCTGGATTTAAAGCCATTTTGGGTAACGGACGAATATCTCTTGATAATTGTAATTCTAATTGTTCAAAATGATTACTATAAATATGAGCATCTCCAAAAGTGTGAATAAATTCTCCCGCTTCGTAACCGCAAACTTGAGCCATCATCATAGTAAATAATGCATAAGATGATATATTGAAAGGGACACCTAAAAATATATCAGCACTACGTTGGTATAATTGACATGATAATTTTCCATTAGCGACGTAAAATTGAAAAAAGGCATGACAAGGCGGAAGCGCTGCTTTTCCATTAAAGACGTTTTCACTAAAAGATTTTGAAGTGTCTGGTAAAACTGAAGGATTCCAAGCAGAAACTAACATTCTACGACTATTCGGGTTGCTCTTCAGGCTTTCAATGACTTCTTTTATTTGGTCTATTTCATCACCATTCCAATTACGCCATTGATAACCGTAAACAGGTCCTAAATCACCATTTTCATCTGCCCATTCATTCCAAATACGCACACCATTTTCGTTTAAATAATCAATATTCGTATCACCTTTTAAAAACCAAAGTAGCTCATATATAATAGATTTTAAATGTAATTTTTTTGTGGTTATCATAGGGAACCCTTCACTTAAATCAAAACGCATTTGATGACCAAAAACACTTTTTGTTCCTGTTCCTGTTCTATCTCCTTTTTCGTTTCCGTTTTCTAAAACGTGCTTTACTAAGTCGTGATATTGTTTCATAGGCCTAATTTCTGCGAAAGCAAAAACCTCATAATTAGTTAAAAATTGGCAACAAATTAAAAATAATTCTACGAAACGAATTTAAACAAAATGGAGCTTGTTAAATAAGTTTTAGTGTTAAATATTAAAAGTCATCAACTGAAAATTTAGATAAAGAACATCTAAGTACATGACAAAAGCTGAAATATATTAGTATCGTTTTGATTTTCAGAGTTTAGCAAAACATTAACCACAAAAGAGAACCCATATTTAAAGATACTTTTGGCTTTTCTACCATGTTTTTTGATTGTAATAGGATTGATTTGATGCAAGTATATTCCAATTTTATAGCACCAAACAAAAGCAATCATTACCAGTAAGATCAATTTTTCTATTCTTTCGATATCTTGTAAATGTGTTTTTTAAATATCAAAACTACTAGATGTCATGGCTTTAAAACACATTTCAATTTGTCAGCGTTGTTTGTACTCTTCTTGCGCTTTTTCGGGTTTATTGAACAATACTATAATCAAAAAATCTTGTTTCCCTTTTTTGTTATTGAGTTTACAACCTTATTATAATGTACGAACTCATTGGTTTTAAATCTAGTAAATAATTGAGATACCTTAATAGCTTTGTCTTTATGGGGAAGAAATACTTTGAAATTATTACGAATCCGAATATAATATCTAATATTTTCACGGTTAAGAA
>CALKXS010000089.1 GCA_938003745.1 uncultured Algibacter sp. | reverse complement strand
TGATTCTATCAATACTCAGTATGAGTTTACCTTGCTTGGGAAGTAGATTGAAAACAAGATGAGCAATAAGGTCTGCATCTAAACTGTAATTAGCAATAAAGCGCTGTATGCGTCTTAAAGAGGATTCACAGCTAGATTCGGTATCAAAAGCATTAGCTAGCTTTTCAAAAGTAACTGTTTGTACTTTACATAGGGCGATTACAAAATGTGAAATCAGTTTTAATCGCGCTAAATTTATTTTTCCTTGTAAATAAGTGTTAAGGATATGAGTTAATTCACTGTTTTTAGTGATAACATTGGTTTTCTTCATTTGAGCTATAAGTTAGAATTATTTATCTAATGAAGAAAATCAATGTTTTACATTAATGATTTAATATACTGAAAATAAATAGGTTGCATTTTGTCATGTACTAAGACATTATGTATAAAAGTGACAAGGTAATTAGACGGTATTCAGAGCCTTTTAAACTGAAAATTTTAGCCGAACTTACAACTGGCAAACACACCAAGAGCGAACTTAGACTTGCAATAAAAAAATGGACAAATTAGTTAAGAGACTATGCGGCTAAATTATTACTATTACACATTTCTAATTCAAATTGATTAATCGATTTCATTCCTAAAACAGAATGCATTCTGTTTTTATTATACCAAGTTTCAACCCAAGAAAAGATTAATAATTAAGCTTACGATCTATATTGGTATTTATGATTAGAATTTGTTGTGATTCCAAATTTACGTGCTCTTCTTACATATAAATAGTTAGCTCGCATGATTCTAGATACTCTAGGTCTTGAAATATACCCATCATAGGTTAGTTCTAATTCTGCTTGAATTCTTGGAGTACCATAGCTCTCAAAACTATCATCAAAAACAGTAGATATAAGTACTGTTAACTTTTGATTGTAAATCTATCGCTTTGAAGAACCTTGTCTTAACCAATTATAATAACCACTTTTACTCACCGCTAATACACGGCACATCTTTTCAACTGGAAATTTCAATTTATGCTGTTTTATGAACCTAAATTTTTCCTGTCGTTCTCGAAAAAGAGGCTAATCGCCCTTTTTTAAGATATAGCGTTCTAATACCATATCTTTTAATTGTCTCTTCAATGTTGCAATCTCTCGCTGTTCATCAGACTGTTTTAGCTTAACATCTCCTGGAAAACTATTCTTTATATAGGTTTTTGACTCGCGTCGTCAACGATGTAAAGCAGAAATAGATATAGACAACTCTTTATATACTTGGGAAACATTGCCCCGATAATAACCCAATTATATAGCCTTATACTTAAATTCTATTGTGTGATTTCTATGCCTTCTAGCCATAATTCAAAGTTAAGTTGTTAACCTAGAATCTCTCTTCTTACTCTCCAGTCAAATATAGTTAGTCTAGAAAAGATTAATCTATGGTCTTCATTTAATTCTTGAGATAAACTCAAGAAATAGTTATAACTAGAAAACTCTCCCCCATCAACACAAGCATCACCTGAAATTTTAGAAGCACTTACCGTTGCTACAATTTTTTTTCTGACAAACCTGTAGAATAAGTCATTCTATATTTAAAATAATCATCATTAGCCATAGAAGAAAAAACATTTCCTCCAGCCTCAGCATCTGTGCTTTTAGTAAGTATATTTATGTTCCACCTATCGAAGACACTGCTACTTTAGAAGCTCCTGGTAACGACATATTTATACCTGTTTCCAAAACAGTACCTGTAATAGTACTTTGAGCCATAATAACTGTAGAAAATAAAAATGCCACAGTTATGAATAAAAAATTCGTAATTTTTTTCATAATTAATTATTTGAAATTAGTCGATGCAAAAATACGGATAGTATACGCTTCAACATTAACAAAGTGTTAACAAAATCATCAATTAACAACAAATAAAAAGGCTTCGATATTAAAGACATCGAAGCCTTTTGCTAATTACAACAACAATTATGTATCTTTTTAAGACATTTTCTTATAATAACTCAATAAATTTTGAGTTGAAGAATCATGTTCATTAACAGTGCTATTGTTAAATTCTTGTAAGATTTTTGATGCTAACTGCTTTCCTAATTCCACACCAAACTGATCATAACTAAAAATGTTCCAGATAATACCTTGCACAAAAATCTTATGCTCATACATCGCTATTAATTTACCTAAACTTTCTGGAGATAGTTTATTAATAAATATTGTATTAGTTGGTTTATTACCTTGAAATACTTTAAAAGGAATAATATCTTCTTTAGTTCCTTCAGCTATAACTTCTGCTTCTGTTTTACCATTTAATAAGGCCTCAGTTTGTGCTAAGAAATTAGATATTAATTTATCTTGATGGTCTTGATTACCGTGCAACGACTTAGTAAATCCAATAAAATCTGCAGGAATTAATTTTGTTCCTTGATGTATTAATTGAAAAAAAGCGTGTTGAGAATTTGTTCCTGGCTCTCCCCAAATTAAAGTTCCAGTTTCGTAATCTACTGGAGTTCCATTTCTATCAATACTTTTCCCGTTACTTTCCATAATACCTTGTTGCAAATATGTTGCAAATTGATTAAGATATTGAGAGTAGGGTATTACTGCTTCACTTTCGGCTTTAAAAAAATTGTTATACCAAACACTTATTAATGCTAAAACAACTGGTATATTATTTTCAAAATCTTCATTTTTAAAATGATTATCCATTTTATTAGCGCCTTTTAGTAAACTAGCAAAATTGCTATAACCTACAGCTAAACTAACAGTTAAACCAACAGCGCTCCAAAGAGAAAAACGCCCACCAACCCAATCCCACATTGGGAACACGTTATTTTCATCTATACCAAAATTCTTTACACTATCTATATTTGTAGATACTGCCACAAAATGCTTAGCGATTGCAGAAGAATCTGCAGACTTTAAAAACCAAGTTTTAAGCGTATTTGCATTAGACAATGTTTCTTGTGTTGTAAATGTTTTAGACACTACAACAAAAAGTGTTGTTTCTGGATCTAACTTTTTAATAACCTCGTTTACATGATCGCCATCAACATTACTTACAAAATGAGTTGTTAAATGGTTTTTATAGTATTGAAGCGAATCTACAACCATAGCAGGACCAAGATCTGACCCTCCAATACCAATATTTACAACATCTGTAAATGCTTTTCCTGTATATCCTTTTCTTATACCATTTACAACTTCATTTGTAAACGCTTCAATTTTTTGTTTTACCGCTTGTACTTCAAGAACAACATTAACACCGTCAACTTTAAACTCTGCCGTTTTTGGAGCTCTCAATGCGGTATGCAACACAGCACGTCCTTCTGTTTTATTTATAATTTCTCCAGAAAACTGTGCTTGAATAGCTTCTTTTAATTTAACATCTTTAGTTAATTCTAATAAATAACTTAATGTTTCTTTAGTTATTCTATTTTTAGAAAAATCCACATAAAAATCATCCCATTTAATAGTCATATTATTTGCACGATCGCTATCCTGCGCAAATAAATCTTTCATGTGTACATCTTTTACATTTTCAAAATGCTCTTGTAGTTTCTTCCAAGCGTTAGTTGTTGTTGGATTTATGTTTGGTAGTGCCATAAAATTAATCTTTCAGTGTAATGTTGTTGTTATCTATTTGTTTAAGTGTGTGTTCTGGTTTATTTTGCTCTTCAAAAATGTCCTCTAAAAAATGAATATTATCTAGCTGTCTTTTTATAGGCTCAATAAATTTTAAGTACTTTACCTTTAAAGAATCTGAAATAGGTTCTGCCTCGGGTAATTTCTGTTTAAAAGGATCTACTTGTCTCCCGTTTTTCCAAAAACGATAACATACATGAGGTCCTCCTGTGTTTCCTGTCATTCCAACCCATCCTATAACATCACCTTGCTTCACAAAATTACCAACTTTTACGTTACGTTTTTTCATATGAAGGTATTGCGTTTCGTAGGTTGCATTATGCCTTATCTTAACATAATTACCATTTCCTCCTGTATAGCTTGATTTTGTAACCGTACCATTGGCAGTAGCCATAATTGGTGTACCTATTGCTGCAGCAAAATCAGTTCCTTTATGCGGACGAATTTTATAGCCGTAGACAGCAATACGCCTTTTTAAATTATATCTAGATGAAATTCTTTTAAATTTAACTGGCGCTTTTAAGAAAGCTCTTCGTAAATTTTTAGCATCTTCTGCAAAATAATCTACAATGCCTTTAACTGAATCTGTTACAAACTCAAAAGCATATAATGGCTCTTTGTTATGTTCAAAAAAAGCCGCTTTTACTTCATGAACTCCTGTGTAAATAGTATCATCAATATACTTATCTGTATAAATAACTTTAAAGCGATCTCCTTTTTGTAGCCTTCTAAAATCTATAGTCCACGCAAAAATTTCATCGGCCATTTTATGAGCCAAACGCTGACTCAAACCTTGTTCTTCTAAAGTTTGAGAAATATTATTAGTAATAACTCCCGTTGCTGTTTTTTCTATGTATTTAATAGGTTTCCTACTTGTGTAAGCCTGTATAGAATCCTGAAAATCAATAACAACATAATCTTCTAAATTAGGTTGATAAATAAAACACTTTGCAGCTTCCGTAGTATCTTTGGCACACAATAAAGTATAAGGTTTACCTACTTGAAGTCTTCTAATATCAAAAGTATCTTTCGCATTTTCTGCTACATGAAATATTTTAGGATAACCAACTTTATTTCGCTCTAAGATTACACCAAACGTATCACCATTTTTAATGGTATCTCTTTTAACAATAAAATCATCTAGATTAAAACCAAACTCATAATGTTCCTCTGGAACAACTATAACTTCTTTCTCAATTACATCTGGTTGTTTATCTTCATCTTTACAACCAATAAAACTTAACGCAACAAGTACTGCGATTAAATATTTTGTCCCCAATCTTCTATCTCTTTATCTGTCCATAATTCAGGGAAAAATATCCTTTTTTGGTATTTAGGATGCATGTATTTTACCCATTCGCTTCCACCAGTGGCTTCAGCCGTTTTTCCATTTATATTTAAATAATGATTTGCCGTAGTATAATGTGCCATCACCCACTTAATATTAACTGTGTAATCATAATGGCGCATAGCATCAATCAATTCTTTATTACTTTGATCCGTTTTTGGAAGTTCCTTAAACTTAGACCATAAATTATTGTTTTTATAAAACTTAGTAAACCTTAAAAACTCATCTTTATAACGATCTTCAAAATCTGACAAAGTGAATGTTTTCTCCCCTGTTTTATAATCTTTCCCTGCAGCTTGCCAATATAAATGCTCAAAAGCATTTTCGTAAGATGAGTTCTTATCAAAATCATCTCTAAAACGCTTATCAATCAAATTAATAAGCTCTGTAGAAGCAAATTCTATTTTTCTGTATTGTGCACTTTGAAAACCACTTGCAGGTGTTAATGTTGTTCTAAAATCATTATATTGGTCTACATTCATACCATCTTTCATTATACTAAAAGACGACGTTAATACATCAAAATAACGGCTAATACGCATTATTTTTTCAGTAAACATATTAGCATCAACAGTACTGGTATTTGCTATTTGCTCAATCTCTGTAAGTACCATTTTAAAAAGTAACTCATTAACTTGATGGTACATTATAAAAACCATCTCATCAGGAAAGACCGTGCGTGGTATTTGTAGATTTAATAACGCATCGGTTTTAATATAATCCCAGTAATTTATAGGCTTACTGTGTAACAACCCCTCTAAATGAACATCTAAATCTTGATCTATTTTATCGTATTTCTCTTTTAGTTGTTTAGTTATGTATGGGTTTAATTTCATTAATTCTTAACTACAATTTTAAACGGATGCTTTAATCCTTTAAAGGCCTCTAAATCTGCTCTTAAAGAGCCAACAGCCAAATCTGCTTTGATTCGCAAAGGTACTTTATTTTTATCTTTTGACACCCAAAGCGTCAAACTTTCTTCTTCTTTAAACACACGACCTGCCATAACATATGGTCTAAATTTCAAAGCTTCTACATCACCAAATTCTGTACTAATAGTTTCCTCTCCTAGATATTGTAATTTAAACCCATAGTTTTCCTCATCAAAAAACATATCAATTTTCACTTCATCTCCAACCTCATGATTATCTGTATTTAAATTATTTCGTAAATAATAAAACGTAGACACCATATCTTGAATATTAGGTTCTGTATCAATAATCTTCTTTTTATTACGCTTCTTATCGTTTATATGTGCTTTTTGATTTTCTTGGTCAAAGTCAATTTCTAGATTCTTTGTATGCCCACCTTCATCTATGTTTCTTATAAACTTATAAGGCACTAAAGATTCTTTATCAAAATAACTTTCATAACGGTCTTTTACTTTAAAAAACCATTTTATCATACCTGTTGTCCAACCTTTTCCAACAACATGATAAACATCTTTGTTATTTAAAGCCTCTTCTTTAACCTGTAAAGTAGCATTACCAGCCTTAAGCCAGTTGCTATAGCTCATTTTAAATTTGAACCATTCGCCTTCTTTAAATGCCGATTCTTCCTGAGAAAAAGACATCTGAACTGTTAAAATCAGTAATAATATAAGTAGTAATTTCTTCATATTTTTGGGATATTGTAATGTAACTTTCACAACCTTACGTTTATTGTTATAGTCTATAAATTACAATTACTATTCCAAAAATATAAATTTATTCCGATAGCTTCTTAATATTAGAAGTTCTTAACGTTAAAAGTGTTTTTTTTTATTATTAGAAACTACAATGCACCTCTATTAGGTTGCTCTCTATAGATTCAAAAGGCGATTTGAAGCTTCCTACTCCAAAACTACGAGCTCATATACGTTGTATTATTTCAAAAGATAATGTTGGCCTATCCTCTACCGGTATTGTGAAAATTTGCAATAAGCCCCCTTCCTTATTAGCGTCAATATCTTCTCTTAACTCATAAGTGTATTCTTCTAAACAACCAAGAACAGAATTGTAATACTCTTCTGAAGGAATTGATAAAAACTAAACACCTCGATCTCTTGAACTAGAAATAGCTTTAATAATATTATCAGCCTCCACAGCAATATGCTGTACACCTGGTCTACATAAAAATCTAAATATTCTTGAATTTGCGATTTATTCTTATCCTCTACAGGTTCATTAATTGAAAATTTCATCCATTACCATTACTCATAAGCACTGAGTATTCTATATGAATTTGGGCATCATCAAACGATAAGAAATTCTCAAACCCCATAACCTCTTGTACCATTTCACCCAAATGTTCATTTCTCCTCAGCCTACATTATCAAACATGTGATCTATGTATTTTAAACCAATTGACTCTCGATTATAATCTGACTTACACTCTACAAAACTTGGAAAAAAAGCTCCATTATAATTTTTACGTTCTACAAACATATGTATTGCTTCTCCGTATGTATAAATACCTGCTTTAACTATTTCTCCATGTTCATCAATTTCAACCACAGGTTTTAAATAAGATTTAATACTTCTACTTATTGTTTCTTCATAAACTTTTCTAGCACCTACTAGCCAAAGGGCAACAACTTTTACACCGTCACCATCTTTAACAATATGGTCGTTTATTGGAGATTTACTATTTAGCGGTGTACTTAATTTATCTTGTTTTAACACATAATTTACAGATTCTCTAGATCCTAGATTAAACCTTTATAAGCATAAGATTGAAATCCAGACGCTGTTTTTTTAAGTAAGCAGATTGTTTTACTCAAGTAAAACTCTACATAGTCTGTTCCTAATAGCCGCAAAAGTTTTGCGCACTTTCAAATATTTTTTTTAAAATCGCAATTTACTAATTCTATATTTTTACTCATTGTTTTACCTGTTATGCATTTAGACTAGATTAATTTTAATTATATTGACATCTCTTTTAAAAACAAAATAGTTTAGGTATTGAATCATAGTTAGAGCAATTATTTTCGAGAGCATTCTGGTAGCTAACCCTAAAAAAGATTTAGCAAGGTTAGTATTCCATAAAAACTGCCCATGTAATTGTTAGAAATTAGTATCAATACGTTTTCTTATAGATTCGGTATAATTCAATAGTTTTTTACGTCTTTTATTATAAACACTTAGTTCAATCTTAAATTTTAAATCAGTATTTTTAAAACATATAAACAGCTGTGATTCAGTATTGATAGATCTTCTATATTCTGCAGCAAGATTAAGGCTTACTAGTTCTATATTTTTTGGTTTTGGTTTTGGTTTTGGTTTTGGTTTTCTAATTTGAGTAAAACTCTCAATATCTCCACATGTTGTTTTAAGGTTATTCAAAATAATTTCATAATTTTTGACAAGATTGCTCTACGCATTTAACTTATTATTAATCAGATAAATACACGATGTTTATATCGCTTGAACAATCTTTTTTCTAAATGCACAACAGGTATTGTTTTAAAAATTTAATTATTGGGTTAGTCATTTAATTCCTGTATCTTATTGTTTTATAAGATTGACTTATGCTTCAATTTACAGGACAAGATATGCTATCCTTTATAAAAGGATTACTAAACGGTGAAGCTTGCAAGGCTTATCTAGCAAAAATAAAATGGCAAAATGGATTTACTTGTAGTAAATGCAGTCATACAAAAGGTTGTGAAAAATCGAGATGTAATTATTATTCATGCTATTATACAGAAAGTTCAGCAGCTAGTACGTTATTTCATAAGGCGAAATTCGGTTTACAAAAACATTTTTATAGTCTTTGAAATGAGCACAAGTAGTAAAAGTATTTCCAGTATTCAAATGAGGGAATACAATTTAGTATTCGTCAAGGAACTGCATGGTATTTTATGCAAAAAGTCAGAAAAGCAATGGCAAGCAGCCAAAAATATCCTTTGCCAGAATTAGTCTATGTTGATGAGTTTACTGTTGGTGGAAAAGAAGAAGCTAAACAAAGTCGAAGTTATGATACAAAGAAGAAAAAGGCAGTTATAGCAGTAGAAATAACTGATAATAACAAAGTAAAACGAGTATATGTTAAGGGTCTAAAAGATTATCCTTCGAAATCTTTAACACCTATTTTCGAAGAACATATTAGTACTTCTGCATAAAAATAGTGACTGATAAATGGAGAGAGGATAAACATTAAAAAAGGTTTACAATATTGAACAGAAAGATAGTAATAATAGAAAGAATTTTAAACAACTAGATATTATAATTATGCAAGTGAAATCTTGGTTAAGACCAATACCAACTCATGCAAGTAAATGATATATACAAGCTTATTTTGATGAATTCTATTTTAGATTTAACAGATCTCAATTTCAACAAAGTATCTTTCATAAAACGATACTGAAGATGGTAATTACTAATCCGATTTATCAAAATTAAATAAAACAGATACTAAGGCATTATTTCACCAAGTGTGTAAAGTTTAAAATATCTAGGGCATGCCCCAGATATTTTTTTTGATTAATTTTAAATTTTACATATTATGAACAGCGAAGAATTTTTAGACGACGATTTTTTAAAACAATTCAAAACAGGAGAAGAATTAACCTCTTTTCTGAAATCCATCCAAAAGCGGGGGTATTGAAAAGATTCTAGAAGGCGAACTTGATGCTCATTTGGACTACAATAAATATGAGCAATCAAACAGCTCTAATGCACGTAATGGTCACACTTCAAAAAAAGGTAAAAACCTCATTAGGATCGAGCGAAATTAAAGTTCCTAGAGATCGAAAGGCTTCTTTTAATCCAATGTTGGTTCACAAACGCAGTAATGTCATTGATGGTATTGAAAATGTCATTATTAGTCTTTACGCAAAAGGGATGAGTAATTCAGATATAGAAGAACAAATTAGAGAATTCTGCGATTTTGATATCTCTACCTCTAGCATATCTCGCATTACAGATAGAGTAACCAATGATATTGTAGCTTGGCAAAATAGACCCTTAGAACCCGTCTATTTGATTACTTGGACGGATGGTATTGTTTTTAAAGTTCGAGAGAATTCCAAAGTGATTAATAAAACGATGTACATTGCAGTAGGTTTACGTAGAGATGGTAAAAAAGAAGTGCTTGGTTTATGGTTAGGAAAGAATGAATTTGCCGCATTTTGGATGAATGTGCTAACAGATATGAAAGCTAGAGGAGTTGAAGATTTACTAATTACTGCTACTGATAATCTTAATGGTTTCACACAAACTATCAAAAATGTATTCCCCGAATCAACCACACAAATTTGTGTAGTACATCAAATAAGAAATACCTGTAGATATGTAGTGTGCAGAGATAAAAAAGAGTTCTCTAAAGACATGAAAAACATCTATGATGCTCCCACAAGAGAGGCTGCAGAAGCTGCTTTAAATGATTTTGCTCAAAAATGGGAATCTAAATATACTTATGCCATTAAAAGCTGGAGGGATAACTGGTTAGAAATCATCGCTTTTTATGAATTTCCTGTAGAGATTAGAAAAATTATTTACACTACTAATCTTATTGAAAACATAAATGGTAAGATTAGAAAATATACTAAAAACAAACTCTCTTTTCCTATAGATCAAGCTGTAATGAAATCCACTTTTTTAGCCTTGAGAGAATCAACTAAAAAATGGACTATGCCAATTAGAAATTGGGGAATTATACTAAATCAATTTTTTCAAACTTTATAGGATAGTGTCATAAACAAGAACTCTTTAATATGCTATCTAGAACTTAGCTTAATTTTATTTACACTTCCTCCTTTAATTTTTGCTGGTCATTTAACAATACATGAAGTTTTTATACCGCCATCATAAAGTGTTGTTTTATCTGTCACACCTTGAGCATCCAATTTCTAAATAACTTCTCCTACGTAAATTACAATATGTAGTTGTTTAAAATTCTTTCTATTATTACTATCTTTCTGTTCAATATTGTAAACCTTTTTTAAAGATTCATATCCTCTCCATTTATCAGTCACTATTTTTGAAAACCTACTAATATGTTCTTCGAAAATAGGTGTTAAAGATTTCGTAGAATAATCTTTTCTTACTTAATATACACTCGTTATACTTTGTTATTTACACTGCTATAACTGCCTTTTTATTCTTTGTATCATAACTTCGACCTTCTTCTTTTCCTCCAACAGTAAACTCATCAACATAGACTAATTCTTATAAATGATATTTCTGGCTACTTGCCATTGATTTTCTAACTTTTTGCATAAAACACCATGTAGTTCCTTGACAAATACTAAATCGTTTTCCTCTATTTGAATACTGGAAATACTTTTGCAAACCGAATTTCACTTTATGAAACAGTGTACTAGCTGCTACACTTTCTACATAATGTCATGAATAACAATGATAGTTATATCCCGCTTTTTCACAACCTTTTGTATGATCTCATTTATTACAAGTAAATCCATCTTACCATTTTATTTTTGCTAGATAAGCCTTGTAAGCTTAATCGTTTGGTAATTCTTTTATAAAGGAGTATATTATTCTCCTGTAAATTTACAGCATAAGTCAAGCTTTTAGAACAACAAGATACAGGAATTAAATGAGTAACCCAATAATTTTTATAAATCTAATGATTTCAAACTATATCTCTATCTGCTATTTCTTGAAATAACCATTAGCTATATGAACTTATCCCTGAATTACATATTTAATCTTTTCACGATAATAAAACTAACATATTTTGCAAAAAACCTTAAACACTTGATACTTTTCTAAACAAAGAAAAGCGCAAATAAATTACACTTTTTGAATATTATATATGAAATAGAAATTAATTAAGCATTAGCTATAACTCCAATTTCTTCAATAAATTTATCTGCTAAACTATCAGCTTCTTCTTGAGATTTTGCTTCAGTATATATTCTTATTATAGGCTCTGTATTACTTTTACGTAAGTGTACCCAACTTTCATAAAAATCGATTTTCACACCATCTATAGTGGTTAATTGCTCATTTTTATAACGTTCTTCCATAGCCTTCAAAATACCATCAACATCTAAACCTAATATTAACTGAATTTTCTTTTTACTCATAAAATAATTAGGATATGTTTTACGCAAAGCACTAACACTTATATTCCTTTCTGCAAGTAAACTTAAAAATAAAGCTACACCAACCAAAGCATCTCTACCATAATGCGAATCTGGATAAATGATACCTCCATTACCTTCACCTCCAATAACCACATTATTCTTCTTCATTAAGTTAACAACATTCACCTCTCCTACTGCACTTGCCTCATATGTTCCTCCATATTTCTCTGTCACATCACGTAATGCTCTTGTAGAACTCATATTACTCACAGTATTACCTGCTTTTCTACTTAGCACATAGTCTGCACAAGCAACCAAAGTATATTCTTCTCCAAACATCTCTCCGTTTTCATCCATAAAGGCTAAACGATCAACATCAGGATCTACAACAATACCAAAATCTGCTTTATGCTTTTTAACAGCATCAGATAAGTCTGTTAAATGTTCTTTTAAAGGTTCTGGATTATGAGGAAACTCACCATTAGGCTCGCAATACAATTTAATAACTTCAACACCCAAACGCTCTAAAAGCATTGGTATAACAACACCTCCTGTAGAATTAACACCATCAACAACCACTTTAAATCCAGCTTCTTTAATTGGTTTTACGGTTACAAACGGTAAATCTAAAACTTCAATAATATGTAAATCAAAATATGCTTTGTTCTTTTTGATTTCTCCTAAACTATCTACATCTGCAAATCTCATTGTATCACTTTCTGCAATATCTAAAATTTTTGCACCTTCAATACCATCTAAAAATTCGCCTTTGCTATTTAATAATTTTAATGCATTCCATTCTTTTGGGTTATGACTTGCAGTTAAAATAATACCACCATCTGCATGTTCCATAGGCACTGCAATCTCAACAGTTGGCGTTGTAGACAAGTCTAAATCAATAACATCTATTCCTAGGCCTATTAATGTATTCATTACAAGATTTTGAATCATTTTACCCGAAATACGAGCGTCTCTACCTACAACAACACGATAGTTATCTTTTTCTCGCTGTTGCTTTAACCATACACCATAAGCTGCTGAAAATTTCACTGCATCTATAGGAGTTAAATTATCTCCTATTTGTCCGCCAATGGTTCCTCTTATTCCTGATATTGATTTTATGAGTGTCATCTTCTATTCATTTTTTTACAAACGTACATATTTTTTTTAGGTTGTATTTTATTAAACCCTAAAAAAAGTTAAATCAAATAATTTAATCGCTAATGTGTACAATGTAAAATTGGAATTTGTAAATTACCATCATGAATTTTTTAGCACACATTTATCTTTCGGGAAATAGCGAAATTGTAACCATTGGAAATTTTATTGCAGATGGTATAAAAGGAAAAGATTATAAATCTTATGAAAAAGACATGCAAATTGGTATTTTATTACATAGACATATAGATACTTATACCGATGCCCATAAAACCGTTAGAAAAAGTACCAAACGTTTGCACAAAAAATACAGACACTATTCTGGTGTTATTGTAGATATTCTTTACGATCATTTTTTAGCTAAAAATTGGAAGCAATATTCTGATATTCTTTTAGACAAATATGTTGATAATTTCTATGATTCTCTTGAGAAAAACTATGATGTATTACCATTAAGAATACAAAAAATGATGCCATTTATGATTGCTGATAATTGGCTATTAAGCTACGCATCAATTGAAGGTATTTCTAGAGTTCTAGATGGCGTGAATAGACGAACAAAAAATAGATCTAACATGAATGAAGCTATAAAAGAACTTGAAGAATTTTATATAGAATTTGAAAGTGAATTTACTCAGTTTTTTGATGAACTTATTGAGTTTTCTAATAACAAACTCATAGAACTTTCTAAAACAGTAAAATAACTATAAGCTGCATTCAAGGTTCTAACGCAACAACTGTTGCTATTTTTTAATAGATTCTAAGCTACAAATTTTAGCTCAGAATCGATAATTTCATTAGGAGTTTTAAATCCAATAATTTTCCTAGGTCTATTGTTCAATTTTTCTTGAATACTCATTAATTGTTTATTGTCAATTAGATTGAAATCTGTTCCTTTTGGAAGGTATCTTCTGATGAGT
>CALKXS010000088.1 GCA_938003745.1 uncultured Algibacter sp. | reverse complement strand
AGGGCGTTTTTCTATATCAACTCTACCTGGTATTTGCCCTCTTTTAGTGTTGATATTCCCTCTTTTCTGATAGCGTTTCCCCCGAGTTCTTAAATGCTTGTAGACCACTCCGCCTTGCTTTTTGTCTTGCCAAATAAATTGATAAATTCGCTCAAGGCTAACACAAGGGACATCGCATATTTTAGCATACCCAAAATCTGTTCTGGGCTATAGTCTTCTTTAATCCATTGAGTTATAAAATCTCTAATTTCTTGAGTCAAACGAATCGATTTAGGCTTATTGGCTTGCCTTTGGTGGTATTTCTTTTGAGCTAAGTCAACCTGATAAGCAACCACTTCTTTGGTCTGAATTTCGTTGTAATTCTCTTGAAATAGTAGATTTGTGAACGCCAATACTTTTGGCTATTTCTGTAAAACTACTTCCTTGCTTTTGCAAATGGTAGATTTCGTATCTTTGATGTCATTCTAAATGGGCCATTATTTTCAAGTTTTTGCGACCTAAAAATATAATCTTTTTAGTACTCTTCACACTTTTTCATTTTGCCTAGGCAAAATGAAAAAGTGTGAAGAGTTTTTTTACAACAGCTAAAGCTGTTGCGTTTATGACTTGAATCTAAGCTTAAAATAGAAGGAAGAAAATAAAAAACCCTATAATTAATTATTATTGTTGATGATATATCTACTCAACAAGGGAAACGAATGACGAATCATTTACTTAGTATGAGGTTCTACTTTTAAAGTTTAAAATACTTGTAAGAACAGCTTGTTGATACATCAATTTTAATATTTTTGCTTTATGGATATAATAGATGCAATTATTCTTGGAATTATTCAAGGACTAACAGAATTTTTACCGGTATCGTCAAGTGGTCATTTAGAATTAGGAAAAGCTATTCTTGGAGACAACTCTGTACCAGAAGAGAGTTTACTTTTTACAGTAGTTTTACACTTTGCAACAGCATTGAGTACTATAGTTATTTTTAGAAAAGATATTATAGACCTTATTAAAGGTGCTTTAAAGTTTGAATGGAATGAAGATTTACAATTCATCTCTAAAATAGCATTATCCATGATTCCTGCAGTTATTGTTGGTTTGTTTTTTGAAGAACAACTAGAAGCCTTATTTGGAGGTAACATTCTCCTTGTTGGTTGTATGTTAATCATTACTGCTGTTTTACTTTTCCTTGCAGATAAAGCCAAAGACACAGACAAAACAGTATCTTTTAAAAGCGCTTTTATAATTGGAATTTCTCAAGCAATAGCTATGCTTCCAGGTATTTCGCGCTCTGGTGCAACAATATCTACATCTGTTTTATTAGGGAATGACAAAACTAAAGCTGCCAGGTTTTCTTTTTTAATGGTTGTTCCCTTAATTTTTGGAAAAATTGCTAAAGATGTTTTAAATGGAGATATAAATTATAATAGCGGAAATTTCACAGCATTATCTATTGGTTTTGTTACTGCTTTTATAGCTGGATTATTTGCTTGTACATGGATGATCTCTTTAGTTAAAAAAAGCAAGCTATCATATTTTGCAATTTACTGTGTAGTTGTAGGTTTTATTGCTATTATTTACGCTTTAATGAATTAAAATGATGACTACCGAAGATTATTTATCAGGACATGTGTTATTAATAGACAAACCTTTAAATTGGACATCATTTCAAGTGGTTAACAAACTACGCTGGGAAATTCGTCAAGCATTCAATATAAAGAAAATAAAAGTTGGTCACGCAGGAACTTTAGATCCTTTAGCATCGGGGTTATTAGTTATCTGTACAGGAAAAATGACCAAACAAATTGATACTTTTCAAGGTCAAATAAAAGAATATACAGGCACTTTTACGTTAGGAGGAACAACACCTTCATATGATTTAGAAAGCCAAATTAATGAAACCTTTGAAACTAAACACATCGCAGAAGCCTCTATACATGAAACGACCAAGCAATTTATTGGTGATATTCAACAGTTTCCTCCTATATTTTCAGCCTTAAAAAAAGATGGGAAACGTCTATATGAATATGCTCGCGCTGGAGAATCTGTAGAAATCAAACCTAGACAGATTCATATTTCAGAATTTGAAATTACTAATATTAATAATTTAAATTTAGACTTCAGAGTTGTTTGCAGTAAGGGAACATACATTAGGTCTCTTGCTAACGATTTTGGAAAAGCACTTCAATCTGGAGCACATTTATCCGCTTTGCGTCGTACAAAAATTGGTGAGTTCAATGTTGACAATGGCATGTCTATTAAGAGTTTTATTGCTTCCTTAAAAGACTAAAATAGGTGATTTTACATATATTTATTAAATATTAGTAATAAATTACACCGATTTGAACCTAACAAATCAACATAAAGCTCTACTTCTCAAACTCCAAATTTCTGGAACAGTAATACTTTCTGTTTTCAACTTAAGCTTAAATAAACAAAAAAGATTAGCTTCGGAAAGTTATTATTATATTGAACCTGAAAAAGAAATAAAGTTCCTAGAAGCTCTTGAAAAATTAAATAACACAAAAGCAGGAACCAATAAAACTTTTAACGAAACCAAACAGAATAAACATTTCTCTCAAGCGTTCAAACCTATTGTCCCACCAGAAGATTACGTTCCAAATATTAAAAAGAACTTCAAATTCTGCAAATTATTATAATACAGGAAAGGCAACTCCAAAAAAAATGACAAAAAGAAAAAATCTGATGGAGCTAATACAAAAAGCTCCATAACCTATTCTTTGAAAAACAGAACTCATTACCGTCTACCAACTCCTGTTTATTTATGTGAAACAGGCAGCAAAATTGTAATAAACATCACTGTAAATTCAAAAAGTAAGGTAAAAGACGTATACATAAATTCATCATCAACCTCATCAAATAAATTCTTGGTTGAACACGCTTTAGAATACGCAAGAGACTTTCAAATTAACGCAGACCAATCTAAACCTTCACAAATAGGCTCTATAACTTTTTACTTTATTGGCAAACACTAGGCTCTAACTTACAAAGCATGCCTATTAAGTCTTCAATAATATTTTGTCCTTTATTTTTATTATACCAATGTTGTAAATCTTCTTTAAACTCAGGAGTTAACGCTCCATGTTCTGCCTTAAATTTATCAACATAACCTGTTGCTTCACTTGGTCTAGGTCCAAAAGTATCTATAACCTCTCCAGAGTTATTGTCAAGCATTATCAATTTAGGTATAGCACGACCTCCATTTGTTAAAAACGCATCCATCAATTCAGGATTTTCATCGCGAAGTACTACTTTAAAATCTATGTTTTCGTTTAAATCTGCTACTTTATTTATAACAGGCATAATATGAGCAGCATCACCGCACCAGCTTTCTGTTATTACTAACCAAGTTACAGATTCCTTAACCTCTTTTATTTTATTTTGAGACGTTTCAGAAACTTTTACTGTCTTATCCCATCGCTTCATTCTTCTATCGTTCAAAACTGTATAACCTGCTAACGCTTCTGTTTTATCATCTCCAGTATTAGATTTTTTTTGAGCTAGTTGTTTGACCAATTCACGATAGTCTTGATAAGACATACTCTTTTGTAAACTGTTCTTTATGATTGCATCCATAGTTTATTTCTTTCAAAACAAAATTAACATCCTGTAGTTACTATTAAGACTATTTTTGTCATATTTTTACTTTAAACCTTACACTCTCAAAAATGAATTAATATTTAGTTTATTTTTTAAAACTCAAAAAATGAAAAAACATAGATGCGGTTGGTGCGTTGGAGACCCTTTATATGAAGCATATCACGATGAAGAATGGGGTGTACCCGTTTATGATGACGAAACTTTATTTGAATTTTTAATTTTAGAAACCTTTCAAGCTGGATTAAGTTGGATTACCGTATTAAAAAAGCGTAAAAATTTCAAAAAAGCTTTTGACAATTTTGATTATAAAAAAATAGTCAATTATAAACAGAATAAGATTGACACGTTGCTTTTAGACACTGGAATTATTAGAAATAAACTAAAAGTAAATGCAACAGTTAGTAATGCCAAAGCTTTTATAAAAATTCAAGAAGAGTTTGGAAATTTTAGTAAATATATTTGGGGATTTGTTAATGGGAAACCTATTAATAATGAATTTAAAAGTTTAAGTGATATCCCCGCGAATACGCCTTTAAGCGACGTTATAAGTAAAGATTTAAAAAAACGCGGTTTTAAATTTGTTGGCACAACTGTTATATACGCCCACATGCAAGCAACTGGCATGGTTAACGATCATGAAATTAACTGCTTTAGACATAAAGAGGTTTAACTACTAATTTAAAGCCTTAATCAAAACAATACTTCATTTGCATACAAACATGTCTTATTTCAAAAAAATCATATTTATCATTAGCCTGTGCTTTAACATAGAGCAATTTTAATTCTTTAGGAGAAACGTCTTTATCACTAAATCGTAGTACATTAAAATCATATAGCACTAAACTTTCACTTAGGAGTCCTTATGTTTTATATAATAGTAATTTTCAATATGAACAACAACAAGTTGACTTCTATCATTTCTCAACTTTAAAATTGAATCTTAATCGCAAACTTGGTCTTGGTGTTTACTACAGGAATAGAGATTTATTTGATACTGGAAGTGAGGAATTACGTTTTATGGAACAATATAGTTACACTAAGCAAAAATTAGATATTAAATACGGTCACCGATTTAGAGCAGAACAACGTCTTTTAGACACCAAAACAATATACACGCAGCGTTATAAGTTTGCTGTAAACTCCCTCCTTTTAAATAGTAAAAATACAGATAACAGAAAAACCTATTTAACACCATTTATGCTTTATTCCTTTTGCAAGAATGATCCTAGCCTGTTTGGTAATTAAACCAAATCTGATTTCATCTTGAAAATAAAGATTTACTGATGTGATTGTATCTTTATCTAGACCAGATTTAATTTGTTTAAATAAATCTTCAAGGTTTTTTAAAAAGCTCTTCAGCTTTTGGACCTTTTTTATAATGTGACTTTCGAGTCACTTTCAATTTGGGTTTATGTTTACGCCTATAATGAGCGTAGAGTGCAAAATAAGGAAAAATTTCTTCTAATTCTTGAGCTATCATTAGTTTTAGCTCAATATAGAAAGTGATTGTGGTAGTTGAATCAGTTAGCTTTTCTGCTATAAAAACTTTAGTGTTATTGTCTCCTCTTTTGATAGTTGCTAAACCTATTCGAATGTCATAATACTCCCCTTAAAATTCCTATGAAAAGAAATCAATATAATTATAAAGAACAACCTTATATTTTTTAAGAAATCTAGAAAACGTATTAAAAAATTATTCTCTCAACTTTGTGATCAGAAGAAATTATGCTAAGTATTTTGATGGGTTTAAAAGCAGAATCTTATCTAAAGCAACAGTAATGACAATCATTCAATACATCAATAAGTTTAAGCTCAATAAAAATATTAACAACTTAAAAGATTAATATATTCTAAATACACAACGGGTTTATATAATCTCAAAAATATAGTTTAGGTTTTCAGGAACAACGTTATTCATTGTTCTTTATTTTTTTGATGTATTTAGATAGTTTTATGTATTCTTTCTTATAAAATGCTCTAGCAAAACCTTCCGCTGGCGTATGCCTAATTTCAGTAGCATTAGCTCTAAAGTACTTATTCCTGCGCTTTTGAAAGAATTTAAAACTAAGCGCGCTGCTGTATGAAAACCTCGTTTCGTTTTTGGAATAAAAGGGACTATCTAAATTATATCTTTGTCTAGTATGGTGTACATAATGGGGCCGTTTTAGAAATTTACGTGTGGTAACGCAAATATCTACAACCCATTTTATTTCTTTAAAAAGTTTAAATCACTTCAATAAGAAAAATGATAAATTATAACTAGAATCTCTAAGTACATGACAAAAACTGAAATACATTAGTATCATTTTGATTTTCAGAGCTTAGTAAAACACTAGCTACAAAAGAGAGTCCATATCTGAAAATACTTTTGGTTTTTATGCCATGTTTTTTGTGATTTGATGCAAGTATGTTCCGATTTTATAGCACCAAACAAAAGCAATCATTATCAGTAATGATCAATTTTTCTATTCTTTCGATATCTTGTAAATGTGTTTTTTCAATATTAAAACCACTAGATTTCATTGCTTTAAAACACATTTCAATTTGCCAGCGTTATTTGTACTCTTCTTGCGCTTTTTTCGGGTTTATTGAGCGATACTATAATCAAAAAATCTTGTTTTCCTTTTTTGTTATTGAGTTTACAACCTGATAAATAGCAAAGGTGTCCATTGATTTTTACAATCTTATTATAAGGTTTGCATCTAAACTGTAATTAGCAATAAAGCGCTGTATGCGTCTTAAAGAGGATTCACAGCCAGGTTCGGTATCAAAAGCATTAGCTAGCTTTTCAAAAGTAACTGTTTGTACTTTGTTGCATAGGCCGATTACAAAATGTGAAATCAGTTTTAATCGCGCT
>CALKXS010000087.1 GCA_938003745.1 uncultured Algibacter sp. | reverse complement strand
TTCTAGCCTTAATGTACAACCTCCTTCTCCAAATAAATCTCTAAAAAGTATATTTCTTGAAGACGCATTCTGGACTATACCATAACCGTAATGACAATTAACAGCACTAGTATTTTCAATAATTCCGTTAACTGGATATCTGTAATTTCTCTCATTAGATCTTTCGTAGTAAATCTCAATGAATCTACTTAAGCGTTTTTGTATATCACTTTTCATCTCATTTGAAACACTAGATGAAATCCCTTTTAACATATTTTCTGGTGTCAGATTTCGTTGTTTTTTTAATTCGCTATCGTTTCCTTCGCTTATTAATATAACACTACGCTCCCGTTGTTTTCTTAAATCATCTAACTCTTCTTTAGTTAAATCAAAATCATGAAGCATATCATTTGTAGGGTCATGATCCGTATATCTATTATATTGGTCATAAAACTGAGCTAGATTAACATCAATAAATCTATCAAGATAGTTTATAGATTTTTGATAAACTACATTTGTTTCTTCTCTAAATTCTAAAGGCACTCTTGTTATCATATATTCTTCAAAAGTCTCTTTAACTGCTTGTTTTAAAGGTTTTAATAGGTTTACTATTTTCTCATAACTATTCACAGAAGCATCTCTAGTCTTATTTATTTCATTTGTTTCTGTTGTAACCTTGTCAAAAATTTCATCTAGTAACACTCCTACTTTTCCTGCTGGGTATCTTGAATTTAAATATTTTAGAATATCTTTTTTACTTTCTCCAGCCAACCTTGATTGATTCAGACCAATAGATGGATGTTGGGTAAAGTCATCAATTACATGAAAATCACCAATTCTAAAATTATTAACATTTCCAACTCCGAAACAAACAATACCATTTGGTGTTATTCCTCCATAGGAAGCTTTAGTCAAATCAATAACAAATCTTTCTCTATAGTTAACACTATCATCATCCCCTTTGGAAGAAACCAAACTGTTATTAAATGAATATTCATTATCTGAAATTTTAACGTAAGGTGTTATTATTTCCCCATCAACATCAGAAGATCTGACGCTGATATTCGCATATTGATCTGTAGGACTGCTAATATCAAATCCACGGTTTATCTCATTAGAAGCATTCCTTTCACCAACCCAAAATATCTTCAAGTTCCCTCTTTTTTCAGCAACAGGATAAATAATTACATCGGGATCTATAATTAAGTGTACATTTGATTTTAAATTAATAGATTCGAAAACATAAGATCCTGATTCAATTTTTATAATTCCTCCTCCATTAGATGTAGTTTTATCTATTGCATCTTGTAAGTACGGGGAGTCATTCTGAATAGAAAAAAGGACTTCACCAGTAATATCAACAATACCATCAACTTCACTATAATTATTTTTAAATTCTATAATTTTAGAATCATCGCCTAAATAAGAATTAATTGTTTCTCTATAGAAGTTATTATCATTTAGTGGACTACTTAAATCTTGTCCATAAGCACCTAACATTAAAGATAATGCCAAATAAATTATATTTTTTTTCATTTTTTCTATTTTTTTATTAAATCAAAACTCGAATTTAAAAATAAATGTGATTCTAAATTAACTCCATCTATAATTATTATATACCATCAAAAAAATAACAAGATGCTTACCTATTTATTACAAGTGTAAAACAAGCCCATTATTATTCACTTCTCCTATAACGGTATTCCAGATTTTCTCTCTCACAGAAAAATTTTATGAATTTATATGACTAAACAAATCTGCATCAACTAATTCTATTTTAAAAGCAACAGTGCTTTCTTCAGTATTCGGACTTCACAGCAGGTTTTACTCCTATTAGAGTAATAAGAGATATCTTGCCTAATTCAGAAATAATAAAAACCTCTTTCTCTTCAATTTTAACGCTAATAATATTCTAATACCTTTTCCTTTGGTAAATAAATTCTAAATATTAATCGAAAACGTCCCGAGCTAAATTATTCTGAATTATTCTTTTTTTACAACTGTGAAATCCAGATTATTTTTTTTACTTTATTATTATTTTATTTCTACTTATAATCTCTCCTTTAAAATACATAATAACAATATATATTCCAGCAGACAATTCATTCATTGTAACATGCGTTTTATTGATCTTCCTAGATGTTTTGATAATATTACCAACAGTATCATAGATTACTACCGAATCAACTTTATTACAATTTAAAAACAACTTCTCCTCTGAAGATAAGGGATTAGGGTATACGAAACACTTATTTTTAGCTGGCTCTGATAAAACTTCGTCTGAACTTAACAAGATATCATTTAATTCAGCACAAGTTATATAACCACTTCTTAGATAAATTGAGTTATCATATAAAACTTCAGGGTTATCTGGTGAAAAGTTAAATCCACTGGAAAACGTATTTGTAATAGTAATTTTTTGTTCTTTAGATACACCACAATTAAAAGGAGCACTAACAGATATAGGTGCTATAGCAGGTCCTTTTACACTCTTTCCTCCATCTTCTGAAGGAGTTATTATTTCTCTTTCTGATCTTGGTTTTGCATTTACCCCTAATTCTTGATAAGCGCTTTCATTTTGAGACTTCAGTGTAGCTGTTTCTGTATACAATGCAAATGTGTTATTAACATATAGTTCTTCTGTAAGTCCAGGTCCTATTTCATCTATATCATAATCCGAAGTCTTGTCTTTTATTTCCTCAGTAGTAAACTCTGCTTTACCAGAAATGGTTATTCCATATTCACACCCATTACATACTGTATTTTCTATGCTTACGTAGCCATTATCCCTCATTAAATGTGGTGCACTCATTACAGTATTTTTACCATCTTGGGTATAAATATTTCTTGCATAAATATCATCTATAGCCCTACCTCCAAACAACTGTAATTCATTCATTCTAAAAGCTCCTGTTTCTAGTCTTAATGTAGCACCTCCATCTCCAAATAAATCTCTAAAAAGCACATTTCTCGAAGACTGATTTTGGATTAAACCATAACCATAATGACAATTAGCAGCACTACTATTTTCAATAATTCCGTTAGTTGGAAATCTATAATTTCTTTCATTAGATCTTTCATAGTACACATCAATAAATGTCTTTACACGCTCATATATTGCACTTTTCATTTCATTTGAAAAACTAGCCGAAATCCCTTTTAGCATATTTTTTGCTAATGGATCTCGTTGTTTTCTTAATTCCCTCTCGTTTCCTTCGTTTATTAATCTAACACTACGCTCTCGATCTGCTTTTAAATTATCTAATTCTTCTTCAGTTAAATCAAAATCATAAAGCATATCATTTGTAAGGTCATGATCCGTATATCTATTATATTGGTCATAAAACTGAGCTAGATTAATATCAATAAATCTATCAATATTGTTTATAGATTTTTGATAAACTACATTTGTTTGCTCTCTAAATTCTGAAGGTACTCTCGTTATCATGTACTCTTCAAAAGTCTCTTTAATTGCCTGTTTTAAAGGCTTTAACAGGTTTACTATTTTCTCATAACTATCAACAGAAGCATCTCTAGTCTTATTTATTTCATTTGTTTCTGTTGTAACCTTATTAAAAATATCTTCTAATAACACCTCTACTTTTCCTGCTGGGTATCTTGAATTTAAATATTTTAGAACTCTATTTTTGCTTTCTCCATCTAACCTTGATTGACCCAGACCAACACATGAAAAAACAGTAAAATCATCATTTACATGAAAATCGCTAATTTTAAAATTATCAACATTTCCAATTGAAAAACTAAAAATACCATTTGGAGTTATTCCTCCGTATGAAGATTTGGTTAAATCAATAACAAATCTTTCTCTATAGTTTACACTAAGGTCATCCCCTTTGGAAGAAACCAAACTGTTGTTAAATGAGTATTCATTATCTGTAATTTTAACATAAGGTGTTATTATTTCTCCATCAACATCAGAAGATGTTATGCTAATATTAGCATATTTATCTGTAGTACTGCTAATATCAAATCCACGGTTTATCTCATTAGTAGGTGCCTTCTCACCTAATCTAAATATTGTTACGTTTCTAGTTGTTTCGGCTACAGGATAAATAATTACATCGGGATCTATAATTAAGTGAACATTCGATTTTAAATTAATAGATTCAAAAACATAAGATCCTGATTCAAT
>CALKXS010000086.1 GCA_938003745.1 uncultured Algibacter sp. | reverse complement strand
CGATGTGAGATTGAGTCTTATTTTCCTTTAATAAAGTCTCTATGAGGATTCTTTCTTTAAGAGATAATTTTCGATGTTTTATTTTACTCATTTTACAAATCTATAATTTTGATTTGTTGCGTTAAGTTATTGAATAGAGCTTTTCCTGCAATTTGTTCAGGAGTCCATTGTGATAAAAGTCCTTTAAATACATAAAATCTAAGTTTTTTATAGGATGATATTTTGTCAAGGTTTCTTTTGTTGGTATAGTCATCTTTGGCACACCAATCAGCTATTTTAGCATCATATTTTCCTTGCCTACTTACAAATCATTTATTGATTTCTCTAGAGATTGTAGAACGAGATCTGTTAAGTTTTTTAGCGATGTAAGCTTTGGATTTATCTTCGTTTAAAAGCGTCTCAATTTTGATTCTTTCACCAAGAGAAATCCGTCTATGTTTTTTACTCATATTGCAAATCTATTTAATTTTAGATTTGTTGCGTTAAGTTATTGAGTACAGTATTATGTCAATAACAAAGAAGAATTACAGTACGAATTTTAAATAAAAAGCAGTATAAATTTAAATTTCCAATTGAGCGGATGTGTAAGATGTTTAGGGTAAGTAAAAGTGATTATTATTTATGGTTGAACGGAAAAGTTAGCAACCTTAATAACCATTATTTTATATAAAGCTTTGAAAGTTATGGAGCACCAAGAATCAAAACAGCATTAGAAGCTTATGGATACCATATCAATAAGCCAAGAGTAAGTAGTCGGAATAATTAAATCTAATGGTTTGTATGCGCAAAGAACACGCAAATTTAAATCAACAACAGATAGCAAACATAATTACCCAATATTCTAAATCAGAATTTTAAAGTCAAAAGTCCAAATCAAGTATGGGTATCTAATATTACATATATAGAAACGAAGTAAGCTTGGATGTATTTAGCGGCTATCATAGATTTGTTTAATTGAAAAGTGATGGGTTGGTCTATGACCGATAATTTGACAAACAAATAGATGATACTAGTTGCTTTTTCTATGGCAATAAGATCAACTTAAATAACACAGAAACTTATATTTCATTCTGATAGAGGTACCCAACATGCAAGTCAAAAATTCAGAAATGTACTTAAAACCTATAAGGGTATGATCATACAAATCATGAGTAGAAAAAGAAATTGTAGAGATAATGCAGTTGCAGAAAGCTTTTTTAAAAGCTTAAAAATAGAATGGGTTTACAAACACAAATATAATCATATATCGCAAGATGAATTATCCGTTTTTCAATGGATTGAAACAAGGTATAACCGTAGAGAAAAACATACTACCTTATGAAATAAAGCAATAGCAGAATTTGAACAAGAAATCAATAATTATAACGTAGTTGCATAGCTCTTAGCCATTAGTCCTTTTTTTTGTTACAAGCCTAGTTTATTTGTAGTGTGAAATTAAAAACGAAGTTAATTCATTTACATTGGAATAGAAAACCTACATCGCATCTACAACGCTCAATGCCAATCTTATTTTAAAATAATCCATATCTTTATTAAAATACTCGAAATATGGACTTAAAGCAGTTGGTGCATTTAATTGTATTTTAGCCTTTCTAACTGCTTCAACCTCACTTTTTGATACAAAATCGAATATATTAACATCTTTTCCTTTACTATATAATTTAGCAATATGAGAATATATAGTTGTTGATGCCAATTTTCTTTCTATAGAGATTTCTTCGATGGACATGCCAGTTTTATACAAATCATAGGTCACTAAAGCTGTATCTTTCTTTTTGGTTTTCTTTACTTTAGACCCCATAAAGTTTATAATTTCGGAAATAAATTCATCACCATAAACCTCCATTTTTCGTTGACCTACACCGCTAACTTTTAAAAAATCATCATCACTCATTGGGCGTTTGCGCTCAATTTCTTTTAAAGTCGCATCACTAAAAACCAAATATGCAGGTATATCTTCTTCTTGCGCTATTTTATAGCGTAACAACCTTAAACGCTCAAACAGACTATTCGTATTTGTTTTTGTTCTAGATTTAGTTCGCTTTGTTCGTGTTTTCTTTTCTTTAACTAAAGCTTTTATTTCGGTAACCTCAACTGGCTTTGTTAATAATACTTTAGCACCATTAAACAATACGTTATTTGAAAACTCTGTTAACTGTAAGGCATTATTTTTATGAAAAGCGATTTCACAAAATCCTTGGTTTATAAGCTGAATAATAAAATGTTGCCAATGTTTCCATGATATATCTCGTCCTATACCAAAAGTACGTACACCTTGATAACCTTTTGCTAAAACTGCTGCGTTTTGAGACCCTCGAAGCACATCAACAATCATTCCCATGGCTTCGGTTTCTTGTAGTCGATACACAGCTGAAAGAATTTTTTGAGCAATCACTGTACCATCAAATACCTGTGGCGGATTTATACAAACATCACAATTCCCGCAATTATCGGCCAGTAATTCTCCAAAGTAACTTAAAAGAATTTTTCGTCTGCATGTTGTAGATTCTGCAAACTGCTTCATACGATCTAATTTAGCAATTTGAAACTCCTCATTAGACGCTCCATTTGCAAAATTGCGTAATTGAATAACATCGGCATAACTATGAAATAATAAGGCGTGAGCTTTTAATCCATCTCGTCCACCACGGCCAATTTCTTGATAATAACCTTCTATGTTTTTTGGCATGTTGTAGTGAATAACCCAACGTACGTTAGACTTATCGATTCCCATACCAAAAGCTACTGTAGCACAAACAATCTTCGTTCTGTCTCGAACAAAAGACTCTTGAACTTTACTTCGTTTGTCAAAGTTTAAACCAGCATGATAAGCCGCCGCAGGAATATCGTTGGTCTTTAACTTTTTTGCCAGTTGCTCGGTAGTCTTACGACTTAAACAATAAATAATTCCAGATTCATTGGACCTTTTCTTTATAAATTTAATAATTTGGGAAATTCTATCTGTGCCAGAACGCACTTCCAAGGCTATATTTTGCCTATCAAAAGATGATACAAATTGTCGCGCGTGCTCTATACGAAGCTGTTTTAAAATATCATCTCTAGTTGCCTTATCTGCCGTAGCGGTTAAAGCAATAAAAGGTGTATTGGGAAGTGTCGATTTTAAAAAACCTAATTGTTGATATGATGGTCTAAAGTCATGTCCCCAAGACGATATACAATGCGCCTCATCAATCGCAATACAACTTATATATTTTTCATTTAAAACATTCTGTAAGCCAGCTAAACTTTCTGGAGCTACATATAACAACTTTAAATCGGCTTTAATAACTCGATCTATTATTACCGATTGTTCCTTGGCAGTTTGACTACTATTGTAATATGATGCCGAAATTCCGTTAGCCGTTAATCCATCAACTTGGTCTTTCATTAAAGCTATTAATGGAGAAATAACAATAGTTACACCTTTAAATGATAGCGCTGGCAATTGAAAACAAATGGATTTTCCTCCACCAGTTGGCATAATAACCAAAACGTCTTTTTTGTTTAAAACAGAATCAACAATTTCTTGTTGATTCATTCTAAAACTATCATAACCAAAATACGTTTTTAGATTGGTAAATAACTGATAATTGATAGTAGTTTTAGACATAAGAAGTATTCTGAATTAATTACATTAAATAAATTAATGTATTACCATTCTCTTAATTTATTAAGTTCTTCTTGTTCTTTAATAGTCTTTTTAGAAAGCACTTTTAAAAATGAAGGATGCTGTTCTATAGCTTCTTCTATTCGTTTTACAATATCATCAAAAGATTCATTGTCATAATTAATATCTAAAGGTTGCTTTATTTCAAAAGATTGTAAAATATTTTTCTTTTTTATACGCAATCCTTTCTTGTCAAAAGATCTTCTAAAACCATCAATAACAATAGGTACAACAATAGGCTTGTACTTTTTAATAATATGAGCAGTTCCCTTTCTAACCGGTTTAAATGGTGTTGTAGTACCTTGAGGAAACGTAATAACCCAACCATCATCTAGGGCTTTTCCAATATTTGATATATCGCTCATTTTCACTTGTCTTTTTACGTTTTTACCCTCTGATCTCCAAGTACGTTCAATACTGATAGATCCCATATAAGCTAAAATTTTAGGCAATAACCCAGCCTTCATCGTTTCTTTAGCTGCAACATAGTATACATTAAGTTTAGGTTGCCATATGTAACCTACATTTTTAATAGAGTCTACACGTCCGCTTAAAGTTGCGTTAAATACATGAAACATAGACACCACATCTGCAAAATATGTTTGATGATTAGATATGAATAAAACGTTGGTATCTGGTAAGTCTTTAATTATTTCTGAGCCTTCAATTTGTAATTCATTGAATCCTCTGAAACGCCTATGTGTAAGGACTCCGAAGAATCTAATAAGCCATTTTTTTAGAATTAATATATGTCCAAATGGATTTCTCTTAAACAATCCCATAAATCTCTCGTCAGTTAGTTGGTTTAATCTACAAATGTAATAAATCTAGCAAACTAGAGGGTTTGTTTTAACAAGTCTTTAATCTCACTAAGCATCATAGCTGTTGCTCCCCAAACCACATAATCATTCAATTTAAACGCAGGCACCTCTACGTCAAAACTATAAGAGGTTTTTACGGTGTTTGTAATTACCCGCTTATCATCCAAGAAATATTTCAAATCTACCTCTATAAGTGTTTCTACTTCATGCCCTTGCTTAATAAAACTAGGCGTTTCTCTTGCAATTCCAATAAAGGGTTGCACATAAAAATTACTTGGTGGTATATATACTTCGGTCAAACTTTGAATAACTTCAATAGCTTCAATTGGAACACCAACCTCTTCATATGTTTCTCTTACTGCTGCTTCTTGAATTGAGGCATCTTCGGGTTCTAATTTACCACCTGGAAATGCTACTTGAGCAGAATGCACGCCTTTATACGTTTTTCTTAAAATTAAGATGAATTTGGTTTCCTGAAATTTATCTGGATAGAAAAGTGCCAAAACCCCGGCCCTTTTGGCATTTTTCATGGTGTTTTTTTGTTGGCTTACTAGCTCTTGACGAAAAGGAGGTGCCATTTTAAATTGAGATGCTTCGGCTGGAAGCGGTATATTTTTTATTTTTGAAATTGATTTTAAAAAGCCATTAAAATTCATCTATATGAGACTTGTATTACTTTTGTGTCTATTTATTTTATTTCTGAACTGTGAAGATAAACAATCTAAGAAAAATAAAACTGTTGAAAATGCAGAATTGAAAACTAATAAAAAGGAAATCTATAAGGACACTATTGTAAAACCAAAAAGAGAATTTCCAAAATTAGATTCTGAAAATGCGATGTTTTTCTTTTTAGAATATGAAAAGCATAATAAAGAAAATAAAGTTCGAGTAAAAACAAGTATGGGAAGTTTTGACATTCTTCTATACAATAAAACCAAGTTTCATAGAGCCAATTTTATTTTTCTAACCAAACAAAAGTATTTTAATGACACGCAGTTTTATCGTGTTATTAATAATTTTATGATTCAGGGAGGGGCTAGTGATGATAAAGCCTCCATGAAAAAGCGTTTTGATATTGGAAAGTACTTATTACCAACCGATACAAAACGTGGTTATAAACACGACCGTGGTGTTATTTCTATGCCTAGTAGCGAACTTGAAAACCCACATAAACTAGCCTCTCCTTTTGAGTTTTTTATTGTACAACAACGAGGTGGTTCTCATTTTTTAGATGGTGATTACACTATTTTTGGCGAAGTTATTAGAGGTATGAATGTTATTGACAAAATTGCTTCTGTTGAAACCGATGAAGCCGATTGGCCACTTAAAAACATTTGGATTAAGACGGTTGAGATTATTGAGTAGTTTACTACTTAATTTTTATAATTACAAAATTTGACTTTGTAAGATTTATTTTCTAGCTTCGTTTAACAATCGATAAAGTTCATTGAAACGGAACTTTATCTTTGTATTACCTACAAGCTAAAAAAACAATATTCTAGAAAATAGACGATGAATAAAAAAGAGTAATAAATGGCTTAGTACATGACAAAAAAACCTATTGATTTTCAATATATTAAGTGTTAGATTGTTTGTATAAAATATTGATTTTCAATACACTATATGGGTTTTTCTGATTTATTTCTCTAATAAAGAAAATCAATGTTATCACTAAAAACAGTGAATTAACTCGCGTGTCCTTAACACTCATTTACAAGGAAGAATAAATTTAGCGCGATTAAAACTGATTTCACATTTTGTAATCGCCCTATGCAAAGTACAAACAGTTACTTTTGAAAAGCTAGCTAATGCTTTTGATACCTAATCTAGATGTGAATCCTCTTTAAGACGCATACAGCGCTTTATTGCTAATTACAGTTTAGATGCAGACCTTATTGCTCGTCTTG
>CALKXS010000085.1 GCA_938003745.1 uncultured Algibacter sp. | reverse complement strand
AGATACGACTTCTACAGGATTTACATTCATAACTCTAACGACTTTTAATCCAATAATGCTTGTCATGACCACATCGATGACACTTTATTCCTATTTTATCGCGCTCTGATTTAAAATGAAGACGACAAGTTTCTTCACTATCAAAATGGGCTGTAAAACTGAAAATATTCATGTCATTTTTTTATCTAAAATAAGGCTTTTTACTCAATTATGCCTCTTTACGGATATTCAATTTTCTTTTTATAGATTTTATAAAAATTAAGATTTATAATCAAAGATTGATAAAAGTTTTATCTTTGCTCTCCAAAAACATCAATATAAATGAGCCTTCAAGAGACTTTATCTTATCAAGTAAAACAAGCAGTTATAAAATATTACAATATAAATTTAGAAACAGTAGAATTTCAAGTTACACGTAAAGAATTTGCAGGAGACATCACTGTGGTTATATTTCCTATGTTGCGCTCTATAAAAGGAAACCCTATTCAAATAGGAGAAACTGTTGGAACGTATTTAGTTGATAATGTAAAGGAGGTAAAAGCATTTAATGTTGTAAAAGGATTTTTAAATATTGAAATAGTAGATAGCTACTTTATTGATTTTTTTAATAGTGTGAAAGATAACGATACTTTTGGTTTTGTTTCTTCAAACGCTAGTGATAAAGCTATTATGGTAGAGTATTCTTCACCAAATACAAACAAACCTTTACATTTAGGCCATGTTAGAAATAATCTTTTGGGGTATAGTGTAGCCGAAATTATAAAAGCATCTGGAAAGAAAGTTTATAAAACTCAGATTATAAATGATAGAGGAATTCATATTTGTAAAAGTATGTTGGCTTGGAAACTTTTTGGAAATGAAGAAACACCAGAAAGTACAGGTTTAAAAGGAGATAAATTGGTAGGGAACTATTATGTTAAGTTTGACCAAGAATACAAAAAAGAAATTGTTGTTTTGATTGCTGAAGGAAAAACAGAAGAAGAAGCAAAAAAAGCAGCACCTATTTTATTAGAAGCTCAAGACATGCTACGTAAATGGGAAGCAGGAGATAAAGACGTTGTAGCGCTTTGGAAAAGAATGAATGGTTGGGTATATGATGGATTTAGTGAATCTTATAAAAATTTAGGAGTTGATTTTGATACATTATATTATGAAAGTAATACTTATTTATTAGGTAAGGAATTTGTCGCTGAAGGTTTAAAATCGGGCGTTTTTGTTAAAGAAGAAGATGGATCTGTTTGGTGTGATTTAACAAATGAAGGTTTAGATAAAAAAATAGTAAAACGCTCAGACGGGACAGCTGTTTATATGACTCAAGATATAGGAACAGCTATACAACGTATAAAAGATTTTCCAGATGTAGACGGAATGGTTTACACGGTAGGAAATGAACAAGATTACCATTTTCAAGTATTATTTTTAATACTGAAAAAATTAGGGTTTGATTGGGCCAAAAACCTATACCATTTAAGTTATGGTATGGTAGATTTACCTAGCGGAAAAATGAAGAGTAGAGAAGGAACAGTTGTTGATGCTGATGATTTAATTAATGAAATGGCTAAAACTGCTGGAGAAATCTCGGAAGAATTAGGGAAACTAGATGGTTATTCTGAAGAAGAAAAACAGGAGCTTTATAAAATAATTGGTTTAGGAGCTTTAAAATATTACATATTAAAAGTAGATCCTAAAAAACGCATTCTGTTTGATCCAAAAGAGTCTATAGATTTTCAAGGGAATACAGGACCTTTTATTCAATATACATATGCCAGAATTCAATCTATTTTAAGAACGGCAGATAATGATGTTAATGTTACAAACGATACTGTAGAGATTTCTGTATTACAAGATAAAGAAAGAGAACTTGTTAAACAATTACAATTATACCCCGAAGTTATACATAATGCAGCAGAACAGCATAGTCCTGCTTTAATAGCCAATTATACTTATGATTTAGTTAAGGGGTTTAATTCATTTTATCAAAATGTATCTATTTTTGGAGCAGATAGTAACGCTGAAAAATCTTTTAGAGTTCAATTGTCTAGAAAAGTAGGAATGACTATTAAATCTGCATTTAGTATTTTAGGGATTCAAGTTCCAGAAAGAATGTAGTTTAATAAAATATTTATATAAATAAAACCGCTAATAAGAGTTTTAATTCTTATTGGTGGTTTTATTTTGTATCAGATAATAACAAGTAAATTAATTACTTAAATCTTTATGGCTTTATGTATTTCTCTTTTGTTTCCTACTTTTAATTCAAATATATAAATACCACTGGTTAAATGTTTAAGGTTAATAGAGCTTGTTCCATTAACAAGCTGAGTTGTTTTATTCATAATTAAAATTCCTGAAGAATTATACAAGTTATAACTTACAGACGATGCCTTTTCTATACTAGAGAAATTAATAAAATCACTAAAAGGGCTAGGATGAAGTAGCCAATTTTTTTTTTCCTTTAATGAATCTTCATTGGATAAGGTAGCTAAACAAGAGCTTGATAATGGTTCATTTAGAATTTCTGGAAGCTTTAAATTGGTGAAACTATCGTTAACACTATGATTAAAAAAAGTGGCGTCAATAATAGAATTATCTGCACCTAAGAAATCCTGTAATAGTGTTCCAAAAGTTTGACGATAATCGTACTGTACTGTTTGTATTTGATAGTTGTTTGAGCTTGTAGCCTCTGTTAAATCTGGATTAGTACCAGAAACACCACCAGCTACAGGATTACCAAAAACAAACATTGGAGCTACTTCTCCATGGTCTGTACCTAAATTACCGTTTTGTTTCGCTTTTCTTCCAAATTCAGAAAAGGTTAAACCAACTACGTCATCTGCCAAATTCTGACTTTTTAAATCGCTCATGAATGCTTCAATACCAGTAGATAATTGATTTAATAAATTATGATGTTCACCTAATATATCACCAGAAGCTTGTACTTGTTCATTATGAGTGTCAAACCCTGAAATTCGCACCATGTATACTTTAGACCCTAAATCTCCACTTATTAAGCGAGCAACCGTTTTCAACTGGTCAGCTAAATCGGTGTCAGGATATGTGACATCATTTTGCCCGCTATCAAAAGCAGTTGATATAGATTGAGCATAAGTATTTGATAAGGCGTCTGTATTCTTTAAAAACTCTAATTGTTTACCATAATCAGAATTTGGAATGTTAATTGGTGGTTCACCTCCTAAACCATTTAAAATATTATAAAAACCAGAAGGATCTTGTCCTGTTATATTTAAAGACATACCATGCGCTTCCTCTCCATGAAATCCTAAAGATGTTTTATTTGATCCAATTTCTACAGCTAAGGGAAATGTTTCTAAAAGAAGGTCCGAATAATATAATTCCATGAATCTTCCAATCCATCCAGTTTCACCTCCATTTAAAATGCTGTTTCCATCGTTTCCGGATAAATATATATCTGTAGATTTAAAGTGACTTTTATTTTGTGATGGATACCCAACAGATTGCATAATTCTTAAAGAACCAGCATCATATAAAGATTTAAAACCTGTTAAAATAGGATTTAAACCAACTTGTTGATTATTAGGTAATGTACCATCAAGGGTTATGTATTTATTAGTGCCAGATTCTGGAACTTTTATATCTGGGCGTAATGCTGCGTAAGTACTGTATTCGCTTATAGGTATAATAGTGTTTAAGCCATCATTCGCTCCAGCTAAATTGATTAAAACTAATTTCCTATTAGATATATTTGGACAATCAGCAAAAGGTATAAAAGATTTTAGAGCCGCTTGTAATTCAAAAGGCGTTAGTCCTATAACCGAGGCTGTTGCTGAAAGTTTTAAAAATTTTCTTCTTTTCATTTTTCTAAATCTTACATTAATTGAAATTCTGCTGCATTTACCATTCTAGTAACCAAGGAATCTAACCTTGTTTTTACAGTTATTTTATCTGTCCTACTATGGGTGTTAATATATTGTAACCAAGCACCAGTCCAGTAAAAATCGTTAGAATCCTCTATTAAAAATTGTTTAAAATAATTAATACGATCTGTGCTTATGCTTTCGGGGTATAATAAATCAGCTATAGCCTCAACAAGTTTATTAGGGTTTTGAGCATTAGTTGGTAGAATTTTGTTTTCAACAAAAAGAACAGTGTCTAAACTTGCATAGATATTAGCATTAGGAATTATTGTGTTTTTTCCACGGATTAGACTTTCAATTAGTTTATACCTTGATATAAGTGTGTTGGATGAAAACCAAATTTGATCAAAGCTAGGTTCTTGATAATACGCAGGATATCCTGCCACAGAATCTGGATCGTAGAATTCCATACTTGCGCCTTTAAAATATGTGTTGTGAACAAATCTTAGGAAGAAATTATTATAGAATCTTAAAGAATTTGATGTAGGGTCTTCATAAGTTACATTAAAAACAGAGCATATCTCTGATACTAATTGCAATGGACTTTTGATAATTGATCCTATAATATTATCAGTTTGGTCACTATCATCATTATCATAGAAATGCTCACTAGTAAGTAGTTTTTGTACTACTGGTAAAATTTCATAATCATTGTCAATTAGAAGTTGTGCTAGAGGTGTAATGATATCTGTTTCAACAGTTGCATTCCATTTACTTTTTACAAAGTAACGATATAATTTACGACAATAGGCTTTAGCTGTTTCTGTTTGTCCAAAAATCATTTCAACAAAATCATCAAGTTCATCAATCATTCCTGATTCAGTATTTCTACCTATTATGGTTTGATTGCCAAATGCACTACTAAATGTTTTGTTTGAAGAATCATGTTTATTAGCGTTAGCGTATCCTCGCGGTATATTTGTGTCACTATCAATGATAGATCTATCTCCTTTAGTTTTAAAGCCAGAAAAAACTTTAGCGGCTTGTTGAATATCGTATTCAGTGTAATTTGTGTAATTATCTTGACCTATCTGTGGACCTTTTAAAATTGTGAATAATTCTAGATACTCTCTAGCATAATTCTCATTTGGGTTGGTTGCGTTATTATGGGTGTTATCTAGATAATCTAACATAGCATTATCTAAAGTTATTTTTTTAGCTAATACTTTAATATTACCTGTTGCATAGAAGTCTAATAGTCTAATATGGTCATAAGTATTTGATGGAAATCCAGAGCCAGAACTTTTTCCGATAGTAAAGGTTGTGTGTAAAAAAAATGACAATTTATGTTTTAATGAGATTTGATTTACAGCGTTATACCACCACCAAGCTGTGATATAAGCTTTTTTTCTACCATTTCCCTTAAATGTGTTAGAGGGTGCTCCTGATGAAAGCCAAAACCCGTCTGGTGCGCTTGTAGGAAGCGGGTCATAAGGCTCTGCTAATACATTAGCAGGATTTGTAGCAATACTATTAACAGCAGCAGTTGCTGTCATACTAGCAAAAACATCTAATTGCTCTTTTGTATAATTAAAAGTAGCTCTTCTTAATAAGTGTTTTGCTTTTCTTAATCCTAATGTCCCAGTCAAGGGATTTAATGAAGCCATTTGATTATATTAATATTAGTATGAAGTAAATTAAGAAATAAAAAGCATTTATCAAAATAAATTAGATAATCGGTTTAAATTTAGCCTAAAAAGGGTAATATGTTTCTAAAAATGAAGCCTTAAGCTTATATTAGGAGTGATTCCTAGAGATTGGTTTTCTACTTTAGTAACTGTATTATTATTATGATCTAAAGAGAAATATTGATTTATGATGTTTCTTTTATTAAGGATATTCCAAATCGAAGCTCCAATAATAGCATTAGTTTTATTTGATATTTTAAAGCCATAAGTTGTAGAACAATCTACTCTTAAGTAATTATTTAAATTTGAATTATTTGGTGTTTCATAAGTAATAAAATTATTTCTTGAATCAGCATTAAAGTCTGGTAAAGTTGTTGGTTTTCCAGAATACCAATTTAAGCCTAAGCCTATTTTAAAACTATTATAGTTATAAATCCCAGATAAAGATAGGGCATGACGAATATCTGCGTTGTTAGGAAATGGAACTCCTTCATTTAAAGTTTTAAAAGTGTAATTGTTTTTACTCAAAGAATAGCTTAACCAAGTACTTATAGCTGAATTGAATTGTTTGTTTATTAAAAAGTCAACCCCCTTTATTTTGTACTTACCAATAGCTTTTTCAAATTGATATTGATTTTGAAACCCTTGACTTCGTGTTGTAATACCATCTACATTTTTAATATAGCCTTCAACACTTATTAATAATCCGTTTTTGTTATAGCGTATACCTGTAGAAAGTTGTTTGCTTTTTATAATTGGAACATAGGATTCTCCTATACTTGTGTTTATATTATCTTCATTATTTGATAATACCCATCTACGTTTTTCAACACCTAAAAAATCATTTTGTAAATCAATGATTTGTGAGGTGGTTTGACTCTTAGATTCACCTAATATTTCAAGTTTAAAGTGGTTTAGAAAACGTTGACTAAAATTAAGTCTAGGCTCAAAAAGTAAAGCATCTAATTTTTTGAAATAATTTATTCTAGCTCCAAGTTTTAAATTTGTGTTCGAATTGTTAGATGCAAATGCACCTTCGGTGTGTATAGAATGACTTCTAAGGACTTGTTTTATGTAACTTCTAAAAATGGGTCTATTAACATCTTCTAGATTGCTAATAGCAACTTCTGTAAATTGATAACCGCTATTTATTTTTAATTGTTTGTTGCAATTGTAGTTAATGTCAAGTTTTGCAGATCCATCATAAACTTCATTTTCTTGAATTAACCTTTGATTGTTTGTGATATCAAAATTTGTCGCATCCAAATCGTAATTAGAAACATAGATTTGTGATGTTGTTGAAAGTTTTTTACTCCAATCTCTGGTATAGGTAAAACTTAAAGCTGTGTTTTGTTGAGATAGTTTACTGTTTAATATCTCATTGTTATCATTTATAGTTGTTTGTTCTTCAAAATTTAAACTATTGCTTATATTTAAAAAATGAAAACGGGCTTTATCTTTTTTTGTGATGTTATATAAGAATTTTGCAGTTACATCATAAAAAGAAAAATTTTCATTCTGATTGAAATTAGTTAAATCTGAGTCTTGAAAAGCGCGTTTAGAATATTGATTGTAAGTTGGTGTTTCAATTACATCTGTGACAGATCTACGGGCAGATATTTGTAATTCTGTATTATGAGATAAAGGCATTTTTGCGAATCCATCAATATTAATAAGATTGAAACCAATACCTGCTTTATGTTCATTATCAATATTATCTGGAAGTTTCATCTCTATAACACTAGAAATTCCATCACCATACTTGGCTCTTGTGCCATTTTTATATATGTTAATAGACTTTGTGATGTATGGATTGAAAGCAGATATTAGTCCAAAAAAATGACCAGATTGATATATTTTTATGCCGTCCCAGAGTAATAGGTTTTGATCATGGGTACCACCTCTAATATTTATGTTTGATACCGTTTCATCTATACTTAAAATACCTGGAAGCCCTTGAATGGTTTGTAAAACATCGGGTTCTATTAAACCAGGCAAAATGCCAAAAGCTTCAGGTTTTATTGTTATACTGCCATCGTTTAATTTTTTGATTCCAGTGGTTAAGTAGTTTGTTATTACAATATCTTTAAGTCTTTGAATTTTAGGATTTTTATTATGTATTTTCTTTCTTTTTTTTATAGCGATAAAGCGTGAGTCTAATATTTGAAAATCAAGTTTCGTTTTATATCTTAGAAAATCTAATACACCTCTAAGAGGTAATGCTTGAGAAGGTGGAAGGGTTTTTAAATCTTTAAGGTTAGAATCGGCATAAGAGAAATTAACATTATAGCGCTTTTCTATTGTTTTTAAAATAGAAGTAAGAGGTTGTTTTTCTTTTTTAATGGTTTGAGCAGTTAACATCAAAACATTAAAAAAAAATAGACAGATAAAAATAGAAAGGAATCCTTTTCTATTCACGCTTTAAAATAATAGAGTTTTGTTCTTTATTTGATTTAATGCCAATAGGTAAGGTAATGTTTTTTAAAGCAACATCAATGTTGCCATGAGGAAAACCACCAGTAAATAATAGGTTATTATCAATATTTAGAAGTGTGAAATTAACATTGTACTGTCTTTCAAATTCTGCAATAACTTCACCAAAAGGCACACTTTTAAACTGACTTTCATTATTTATCCACGAAGGTGTTGACATGCTTTCTTTTTCTTTAGCAATTTGTTTCCCTTCTATAATTAAAAAACTGTCGCCAGGTTTTAATTTAGTTTCTTGAGATTCGTATTTAACGCCAACTAAACCTTCGTAGCAAATAACTTCAAAATAATTTTCTCTTTGTTTTACATTAAATTCTGTACCGTAAACAGTGATAGTTCCTATTTTTGTGATGACATTAAAACTAGAACCTTTAGCAACTTTAAAAAATGCCTCACCTTGTAACTCTACATTACGTTCGTTTTCCCAATTCTTTTTATTAAAAGCTAAATAGGATTTTGAATTAAGCGAAGCGCTAGATGTGTCTGGCAACTCTACTATGGTTTTTTGTGCTATAGAGGTATCAATAGTTGTGTTTAATGTTGTTGTATAAAAATATAAACCAAAACTAATAGCAAGAATTGCTGCAACCTTAATTAAAGGATTAAACCAATGCGTAGTTGATTGTTGCTTATTACTTCTAACAATAGATAAAACGTTTTCTAATTCAATAGACGTATTGTATTTATCAGCCTTAAAAGTCTGTAAGTTATTGTTTAACGTTATCAAATCATTATAGTCCTCAAGGTTCTTAAACGCTTCAAGTTCTTGATCATTTAGATTCTTATCTAACCATTTCGATATGAGTTCTTCTCTATTCATGATTACTTATTCAATTATATAACAGTTAACTTTTATTTTTCCCTACCCTTCTTTGAAAAAAATAATATTTAAATTCTTGAAGGATGTAAAATGTTGGTTTTTAATTAAGCATTACAATTCTTTAATATCTTTCCTTAATTTTTTCAATGCACCGTAAATTCGTTTTTCAACAGCTTTAGTAGATATGTCTAAAATTTCGGCAATTTCTTTAAACCGTTTCCCTTCAACTCTATTCATTAAAAAGGCAGAGCGTTGCGCTTCTGTTAAATTAGAAAGTGCTTTTTGTAATTTATCATTATACTCACTCTCCTGCATTAAAAATTCAGGATTTTCATTAGTATAACTTTTAGGTTTAGTTTGTTGATGTTTTAAAACTACTTTTTGATGCGCAACTTCATTTAGCATTAAATTGTTTGCAGTACTAAAAACAAAACTCTTCGCTTTCTCTGGAGAAACCTTAGAACAATTTTGCCATAGTTTAACAAAAGCTTCTTGCACTTTGTCTTTAGGATTCAATAAATCTCCAAACTTATAGTATAAGAAATTATGTAAATCTTTAGAATGCTTATTGAAGATTGAAGAAAAAATGTGCTCTTCGCATATATTATCATGTAGCTGTTTTGCCATTCTTATAAGGAGTTGATGGCACTAAAGTAAAAAAAAACATGATATAGGGTAGGGTTTTTTAAAATTATCCTGTCTTATAATAAAAAAACTATGTGTAATCCAAAATTAAATACCATGAAAAATCAATTGAGAATATTTTTGCTATTACCTTTTTTGGCCTTTTTAATCTTTTCTTCTTGTCAAGAAGAAGTTGTAGATGTAGCTCAACCTGATGAAAATGAATCTCTTGTAGCAGATTCTGCATTAACATCTTTAATTAGTTCAGCATCACTAATGGATGGTTCTGCAGATAATATTATAGACCAAGCAAGTTGTTTATCTATAGAATTACCAGTTACTGTTAAAATAAGAGGGCTTGAAATAATTATAGAATCTAAAGAAGGTTTTAAAAAGATAGAAGCTATTTATGATGAGTTTGATGATGATGATGATAGATTGGATATTGTTTTTCCTATTAAGATTATTTTATCAGATTATGAAGAAGTAGTTATTGCTGATCGTCAAGCTATGGATGAACTAATTACAGATTGTAAAGACGAAAATGAAGAAGATGATGATATTGAGTGTATAGATTTTCAATATCCTATTTCTTTTTCAGTTTATAATGCAAACTTTCAAGTTATCAATGTTGTAAATATTGAAAATGATAAAGAATTAAACCGTTTTATAAAGCGAGTTAAAAATGTGGAAGTTTTTGCAAGTCTTAATTTTCCTGCAACAATGAAATTAGCAGATGGAACTGAGGTTATTGTAAATAATAATGAAGAATTAGAAACTACAATTGATTCTGCAAAAAATACATGTGATGAAGATGATGATAATGATCATAATGATGATGATTTTACTAAAGAACATTTAGATGAATATTTAAAGATTTGTCCTTGGGTAGTTTATGAATTTAAAAGAAATAATCAAGATAATACAGCTCAATATGGAGAATATGCTTTAAATTTTAAAGAAGATGATATTGTTAAAATGCGCTCTAAAAATGGAGATTTATTAACAGGAACTTGGAGTACTAGAATTTCTAATAGAGGGGCTTTATTGAAAATGAATTTTGAAACTTTAGCAGACTTTACATTAGAGTGGCTTGTTTATGATATTGAATATGGCAAAATAAGAATTTTCGAATCTTCAGAAAATAAAATTATTTTAGAAAAAAACTGTGATATTGATTTAACTCCAAAAGAAAGCCAAAATGAAGAGGTTAAAGGTTATTTATCTAATTGCATATGGCGAATAGAATCATTGTCGGTTGCTGGAAACTCTTTTGAAGATAACTATATAGGAATGGCTTTAAATTTTTACAGCGATAATAGTTTCCTTTTACAAAGAAAATTTTCTGAGCCTGGAAATTATACCGTTCACTATAACGATAATCAAGAAACAATCTTAAAAATTACTTTGGATAGTCAGAATTCTAGGTTAAATTTAGAAAAAGAATGGATTGTTGCTTCTGCTACGTCTGCTAAAGTTGTATTAGAATCTGGAGATAATAGAATGGTTTTAAACAACCATTGTAAGCAAGATCAAGAAGCAAATAGATTAAAAATATCAGACGGAGAGTGGGCTGTAGCTTTATATAATGATAACGAAGTAAACAAAACTCAAGATTACACATCTTATGTTTTTAATTTTTCTTTCTCAGGGCACATAATTCTTAAAGATGATAATGATAATTTAGAGCTTGGATCTTGGTTAATTTATAAAGAAGAGAAATTACAGTTCGATTTAAACTTACAAACTGATGAAGCTCCATTAAGTATATTAAGACATAGATGGAGATTAGTAGAAATTCAAGAGGATAGGATCGAGTTAAAAGATTTTGATAACAATGGGGGCGTTAAAAGAACCTTAGTGCTAGAAAAATTAGAAAAATAAAAAAGTAATCTCCTTCTTTAAGGGGGTTAGGTTATATAGATTAGGTTACCTTAAAGGAGCTATTAAATTAAAAATTTAATAGCTCCTTTTTTTGTTTATATATTTTATAATGCGATACTTCTATAATACACTTCAAATCACTAAATTTGTATTTGTTAAAATTTTAATAAAACTATGTTTAATAATTTAAGCGATAAGTTAGATAAGGCGTTACACGTTTTAAAAGGGCACGGAAGTATCACAGAGGTTAATGTTGCCGAAACTTTAAAAGAAGTACGAAGGGCATTACTTGATGCCGATGTAAACTTTAAAATAGCTAAAAGTTTTACCACCAGAGTTAAAGAAAAAGCGCTTGGACAGGATGTATTAACTACATTACAGCCAGGGCAACTTATGGTTAAAATCGTTAAAGATGAGTTAACAGAACTTATGGGAGGTGATGCAGAAGGAATTAACCTTTCTGGAACACCAAGTGTAATTTTAATGTCAGGATTACAAGGTTCTGGTAAAACAACCTTTTCTGGAAAACTAGCTAATTATCTTAAAAATAAAAAAACAAAGAAACCTTTATTGGTTGCTTGTGATGTGTATCGTCCTGCAGCAATAGATCAATTACATGTTGTTGGAGAGCAAATTGGTGTTGAGGTTTTTAGTGATAGAGGGAATAATGACCCTGTTGCTATTTCGCAAGCAGGTATTGCTCATGCAAAGGCTAATGGACATAATGTGGTTATAATAGATACTGCTGGTCGTTTAGCCGTTGATGAAGCGATGATGACAGAGATATCTAATATTCATTCTGCTATTCAGCCACAAGAAACTTTATTTGTTGTAGATTCTATGACAGGGCAAGATGCTGTAAATACTGCAAAAGCCTTCAATGATGTTTTAAATTTTGATGGGGTTATCCTTACAAAATTAGATGGTGATACTAGAGGTGGAGCTGCAATTTCTATTAAATCTGTTGTAAACAAACCAATAAAGTTTATTGGTACAGGTGAGAAAATGGAAGCTATTGATGTATTCTATCCATCACGTATGGCAGATCGTATTCTTGGAATGGGGGATGTTGTATCTTTAGTTGAACGCGCACAAGAACAATTTGATGAAGAGGAAGCTCGTAAGCTCCAAAAGAAGATTGCTAAAAATCAATTTGGTTTTGATGATTTCTTAAAGCAGATTCAGCAAATTAAGAAAATGGGTAACATGAAAGATCTTATGGGAATGATACCTGGTGCTGGAAAAATGCTTAAAGATGTAGATATTGATGATGATGCCTTCAAAGGTATTGAAGCTATTATTCATTCTATGACGCCAAAAGAAAGAACAAATCCTGCAATTATAAATGCAAGTAGAAAGAAGCGTATAGGTAAAGGTTCTGGAACTTCTGTGCAACAAGTAAATCAACTTTTAAAGCAGTTTAACCAAATGAGCAAAATGATGAAGATGATGCAAGGTGGCGGAGGTAAAAAGATGATGCAGATGATGAAAGGGATGAAGTAATTTATTGAATAAAAGAATAAACATTACACAATAACTAAGATGACAATTTTAGACGGTAAAAAAGTAAGTAACGATATAAAAGATGAAATCGCTGAGCATGTAAAGTCAATGGTTTCTAAAGGAGAAAAAGTGCCACATCTTGCAGCTATTTTAGTTGGGTCTGATGGTGCGAGTATGACTTATGTGAATGCAAAGGTTAAAGCTTGTGAGCGTATAGGTTTTAATTCAACTCTTGTTGAATTACCAGAATATACTTCTGAAGAAGAATTGTTAGAAAAGATAAACGACTTAAATACAGATCCTAATATTGATGGGTTTATAGTTCAATTACCTTTACCAGATCAAATTGATGAACAAAAAATTTTAATGGCTATAGAGCCAGATAAGGATGTTGATGGTTTTCACCCAACAAATGTAGGGCGAATGGCTTTAGATTTGCCAACGTTCTTGCCTGCTACACCATACGGTATTATGGAGTTGTTAGAAAGATATCAAGTTGAAACTTCAGGGAAGAATGTTGTAGTTATGGGAAGAAGTCATATTGTTGGTCGTCCTATGAGTATTTTAATGAGTCAAAAGCGTAAGGCCGGAGATGCAACTGTTACTGTAGTTCACAGTCGCTCTAAAAACTTAAAAGAAGTTACAAAAAGCGCAGATATAATTGTTGCTGCTATTGGTATCTCTGAATTTTTAACAGGAGATATGGTTAAGGAAGATGTTGTTGTTATTGATGTTGGAATTACTAGAATTCCAGATCAAACCAAAAAGAATGGTTACAGACTTGCAGGAGATGTGGAGTTTGAGAGTGTTAGTAAGAAAGCAAGTTATATAACACCAGTTCCTGGCGGGGTTGGACCTATGACAATTGCTATGCTTCTTAAAAACACTTTGCTGTCTAGAGAGAGACATAATAATAAATAAGAGAAATAAGAGATACTTAAGTTGCATTATGAATTTTTTAATTTGTAATGCATTTTTTTTGTTTAATAGAGTTGGTCTTGATCATATGCTTCCAATACTAGTAACTTTTATTATTGCTATAATATTTATACTCTTTTCAAAAAACAATTTCAGTAAATACAAACAAGAGCAGATCTTATTATTTTGTTCAATTACTGTGTTATTAACTGTTTTATGTTTCCATATTTGGCAAATTTATTCTGGTTCATATAACCTAAATAAAGATTTGCCATTGTATTTATGTAGCTTAATGGCTTTGTTTATTCCCGTTTTTGGCTATTATAGAAAATTATGGATGTATGAAATATTGCTTTTCTGGATCATAGCAGGAACAGTGCAAGGTGTTATTACTCCAGATATATCTTTAGGTTTTCCTAGCTTCAATTATTTTCGTTATTGTATAGTGCATTTAGGTTTACTTGTTATTATTTTTTACGCCACTTTTGTTTTGGAGATGAAACTAAAGTTAAAAAGTATTTTTAAATCGTATTTTGCTTTACAAGCTTATGTAATATCTATTATAGTGATAATTATATTTGAATATCCGTTTTCACTCATAATCCAGTAATATTTGCTATTACAAGTCTATCAAAGAGCTTATCTTCAAAGTATCTTCGGTTTAATTTATATACAAATTCATTGAGGTATAATTGAAGATACTTTCCTTTTATTTTGTGATAACCTTACTGGAAAAACCCTTTTTAGTTGCGGTTAGTAGAAACATCGTTTTATACCAAACTAGAAAAGATAGGTTTGAACTTTGCATAATTGTGCCGCTTCTTAACGAGGTTCTACTTCGGCATTTTTTACACTCATAACTCCATTTACTTTTTATCCAATAATGACTATCGTGAGCACATCTTTTACAGAGAACTCCTATTTTATCTCGCTCTGCATTAAAGTGATTACGACAGGACTCCTCACCATCAAAATGGGCTGTAAAACTGAAAATATTCATCCTTATTTTTTTATCTAAAATAAGCCTTTTTTATAATTATGCCTAATTACGGATATTCAAATTATTCTTTGTGTTTACATGAATTAAAAAATTAGATAACAATAAAATTTCAACTTTATGGTTTGTTATGTTAAACTTTAAACTCTAAACTTGTATCTTCAAATTTATACTTTATGCCTGACTCAATTTTACAATTAAAAAACGCCTCAATTTACCAAGGAGAAAGTTTAGTCCTTACTGATGTTAATGTAGAGATTAACAAAGGTGATTTTGTTTATCTAATTGGAAAAACAGGAACTGGTAAAAGTAGTTTTATGAAAACACTTTATGGCGATTTACCTTTAAAAGAAGGCGAAGGACATATTGTTGATTATAATTTAAAAACACTTAAAGAAAAAGAAATTCCTTTTTTACGAAGAAAACTAGGTGTTGTTTTTCAAGATTTCAAACTTCTTAACGATAGAACTATAAACGATAATTTATTATTTGTTTTAAAAGCAACTGGCTGGAAAGACAAAACAGAAATGAATACTCGTGTTGAAGAAGTTTTAACTAAAACTGATATGAAAACGAAAGGTTTCAAATTTCCGCATGAACTTTCTGGAGGGGAACAGCAACGTATCGCTATTGCTAGAGCACTTCTTAATAATCCTGAATTAATTATAGCAGATGAACCTACTGGTAATCTTGATCCACAAACTAGTATTGAGGTAATGGAAGTTTTACAAGATATTAATAAAAACGGAAACACCATATTAATGGCTACTCATGATTACGCGCTACTCTTAAAATACCCTAGCAAGACTTTAAAATGCGATGATAATGCTGTTTTTGAGGTGGTACAAAGGAAGAATTAGAATATATAACACACTAAAAAAAGATTTTGGCTCTAGTTCCTAAAAAAAATTCTGTTTGAGAATAAGTTCCTTTTTCTCTCCATTTATGATCCTTTTTTATAAAGGAAACAAACGCCATTGCAACATTTGTAATAACAAACAAAGATTTTTTATGTAGATTTTGCGAGAGTTTACCAAGAACTAAGCGATTACAGAATCTTATTAGTAAAGATAATAACTTAAAAGGAAATGTTCTACATTTTTATACATCTAGAAATATATAGATAGATGAAAAAAACAATCTTTACATTATTTAATACAGACTTTGAAGATGAATTTCTAGCCGACTATAAGTTTGATATTACAAATATCAATCAACCCCAAAAAAAATGATTTAATAATATGCTATCACATACTTAAACATATAATTAATGATAAAAAATCAATATATGAGTTATACAGAGTTTTAAACCCTAAAAGAATACTCCCTATAAAGGAGGTGATATTTATGGAGACTACACAATTACATCTCTTATAGAGCGCGAGAAACATTTTGGAAAAAATGACCATGTTAGAATATACTCTATACATAAACTAAAAAAAGATTAATTAAAGCAGGTTTAAAAACAACTATAATAAACTTTAAACAAAATGAAACTGTTATATTTAAAAGGATTCCAATCTTCTGAAACTGTTATAAGACTAAATATATGTTACGATTAATAACTCTAGATGATATTTATTTATAGCTATGTCAAACTTAAACAAAGTTAAGCGTGCAAAAAGCACCTTTAATCATATTGATACACAATCTTGAAATTGGCAGATAATTCCAAAATAGGAGAGAAACATAATTTATCAATGACAGGTAACGAAAAGTCAAATATCAAAAGAATTCACCATGAACATGTATTTAAAAGATAAAAAATCTAAGAATGCTCTATTTAGCTAACGAAAATTATCACTATAAATTAAAATTTGCTGCTCATAATAATTTTGAAGAAATATTATGTACTGATGTTTCTCTAAAATCGGTTAAGGCAACTGCCAAAGAATTATTTTTTATAAACATGTGAGTTTTTCCTAATCCCTTTCTTTAAAAACTTCCTTAGTAACATTCTTAAACTTGCATCAAAATCTAAGACAAGATTTTTTAAAGTTTCTTCTGGCCTACCTCTGTATTTTGTAACATGAAATTTATCATCAGATTTTAAGGGACTATTACTAAAATAATAATTAGAAATACAGCATCTTTTTTCATCTATAATTACTTTATCTACAGAATGCCATGAAGATTGATGTGTGGCCATAACAACTAATCTATTAAATTTACTTTCAATTACTACAGGATTATTTTTAGGTCCTTTTGGCCAAAGTTCTAGGTTACCTCCATATTCAATCTTCCAATTTGGAGTTACATAATAAAGTAAATTAAAGACACGCCACCTTTCTCTTTCTGCATCATGAGAATTATCTAAATGTGGATTCAAAAAATTACTTTCAGACATTAATGATATTCCCCCTGCATATAAAGACTCATCTGCATAAAGCGAATCAACATTACATATTTCACCAATTAGATCAACAATTTCTTTATCCTGAAATGCATAAAGTACTTCTTCTAACAAGTTGTTATGTCTATCCATTTGTGCAGAGATGTATTTATACTCTCTAATACTTTTTAAGCATTTCATCTCCGACTTATCAGGAAATACTTTAAATAACTCTAATGCTATTTTTTTTGGTAATAAATCATCAATAAAAAAGAAACCAATATCGTTTATAGAATCGTTATACAATTCCATTAACTTTTTCTTTTTACTACTAATATTGTTATAAATGATTCTCGTTATTTCATTACTTCTCATAATACTAATTCATATTGAATAATCTTGGTAATTTATAACTTTTTAAACAAAAGACTAATAAAGGATTAAAAACATTATTTTTACAATCTATTCTCATTTTATGATTTCAATACTTATACCTACATATAATTACAATGTGTTTCCCTTAGCCAGTGATGTTGAAAAACTAGCTATAAAAAACAATATTGATTTTGAAATAATTTGTATAGATGATGGATCTAAATCTTTCATAAATATGGAAAACGAAAAAATAAACACGTTAATTAACGGACAATTTATAGCATCATCAACAAATGTTGGCTTAAGTATTAATAGAAATAATTTAGCCAAACTTGCTAAATATGATTTTTTATTATTCATAGATGGTGATTCAAAAATAATTAATGATGCGTTTATCAATAATTATGTTAAAGTATTAAAAAATAATCCTGATGTTGCTTACGGAGGAAGAGTTCATCCTAAGAAAACGGAAAACAAACGTAAACTTCGTTGGAAATATGGTATATACCATGAAGACTGTAACGCTATAAACCGCTCAAAAAAAAAGTACAAGTCTATTTTATTTAACAACACGCTTATAAAGAAAACTATTTTTAATAAAGTCCAGTTTAACAACAAAATAACTAAATACGGGCACGAAGATACAATTTTCGCATATAATTTAAGTATGCAAAGCGCCTCTATAGAGCATATTGAAAACAGCATTTTACATGGAGATGTAGATTTAAATCATGTATTTTTTCACAAGATGCACAAATCATTAGAGAACTTAAATTATATTTATACAAAAAAAATAGTTGATCCAAACTTTATTACCTTTTTAAACATTTTCATTAAACTAAAAAGGTATAAATTGCATTATTTATTTTCTATAATTCACAAATTACTTTATCCTTTTTTTAAAATAAATTTAACCTCAGAAACTCCATCATTAAATATATTCAACTTATTCAGACTAAGCTATTTTTGTAATATCAATTTAAAAAAATGAAACCTTTCTTTTCTATTATAATTCCTTTATATAATAAAGAGAACTATATTTTGGATACTTTAAACAGTGTTCTTAATCAATCATTTGCTAATTTTGAAATCATAATTATTGATGATGGTAGTACTGACAATGGTTACAAAATAGTATCACAAATTAAGGATGATAGAATAAAACTATTTAAACAAAAAAATCTAGGTGTTTCCATTACAAGAAACGTTGGTGTAAAAAAATCTAAAGGCAAATATATTGCTCTTATAGATGCTGATGATTTATGGTATGAAAATCATTTAAAAGAATTAAAAAAACAAATAAATTTGTTTCCTAAAGCAGCTTTGTTTTGTAACAATTATGAAATAATTTATAATAAAAATAAAAAAAGCAATGCAGTTTTAAACTTTGAGTACAAAAAAGAACCACTCATAGTAAAGGATTATTTTAAAGCCAGTATAATAAACTCTGTTGCATGGACGTCGGCAGTTTCTTTTTCAAAAGAAAAATTCAATAAAATTGGAGGTTTTAATGAAAAACTAATCACAGGACAAGATTTAGATTTATGGATTAGATTTGCTTTAAATCACAACGTATCCTTCAATCCTTCTATCACAATTTCTTATAGGTTTAATGTAAATAACAGCCTTTCGAAAAAAGAGCTCAATGAAATTAGATATGTATTTATTAATAGCTTTTCTGAACACGAAAAACTAAATAAATCGTTAAAACTATACTTGGATGTTAACAGATATGCTATAGCTTTAAGATGTAAAATGAACAGAGAAAAACAACTTTATAAGAAGACAAAACAAGACATTTATTTAAATAACTTAAATTTCAAACAGAAATTACTTTTAAAGTTTCCAAGAGCCTTATTAATACTCATAAAAAAACTTCAATATATTCTTCTCAAAACAGGGATTTACTTAAATGCCCACAAATAGCAAAAAAGGTAATTCATTTTTTTATATCAAAATGAATATTAACTATTTCTTCTTTCTAAACCATTTTTCAACAAAGTCCTATATTTTTTAACGCCTTGTATACCTATATAATATTTTTTAAAAATTTGATTAAACATTAAATCATTGCTTTTTAATAACAAAAAAAGATGATGCCACAATTTTAAATAAGTTAGCACTCCATTATATTTATAAAAAACGGCACTTCTAGCAAAAATGATCTTATCACTAGAAACTGCTTTTCCTGAACTAAAACATGGATGCTTTAATATGACTTTTGGCTCAAAAAAAATCTTCAAATTATTCCTTAAAGCACTTCTTAAAAATAGATACTCATCTGCAGTTTCAAAAATGGCTCCCAATCCAAAATTAGTATTAAACATAACAGATCTTTTTATTATTGATTTTCTTTTAAAAGCAATAACTACTGAATTTGCTGTTCTTACTGTTTTTTTATTATGCCTAGAGATATTGGGATATTTATTATATAAAAGCCCTTTACTATTAACCATTTGAAAAGATATAATATCTGCTTCCTTATTTTTTTTAAAAGCATCTTTTATCGTTTCTTCAAAATATTTATCATAAATGATGTCGTCATCAGCCAATAAACATATATCCAATTTTGCGTTTTGCAATGCAATATTCCGGCTAATACTTAACCCTTTCTTAAATGAATTCACAACCCTAACGCATTTATAGTCTGATGCTAAAATATTACTCTCTGTTGTTTGGTTCACTATTAAAATATTATAATTAGAATAATGAGAGAATGGGAACATTTCTTCAAGAAAAGACATAGATATTTTATCCACTGTCGAAATAAGTATTTCTATATTTATATCTTTACTTTCAGTGCTTAACATTAAAAACTATCTTTGAAACAAATTTATAAAATAAAATGAGGATTTTATTATTAGGAGAATATAACTCATCCCATTATACATTAAAAGAAGGTCTAGAAGCCTTAAATCATGAAGTTTTAGTTGTTGGACTTGGAGACGGCTTTAAAAAAAGATTTGTTGATATTAATATTAAAAGATATTATTCAACGGGAATAATGTGTTTAATAAAAAATATAATTTATAGATTGACCTCTATAGACCTAACGGCATTACAAACAAAAAAGCAATTTAACATTCATAAAAGTAAATTACAAAACTTTGATGTAGTTCAATTAATAAACGAAAGCCCTTTTTCTGCAGGACCTAAAATAGAAACACAGCTATTATCTTTTATTTTTGAACATAACCCTAATGTTTTCTTATTGTCCTGTGGCACAGACTACATCAGTGTTAATTATGCATATTCAAAGAAATTCAGATATTCAATATTAACTCCTTTTTTTGAGAAAAGAGCGTCAAAAAAAGATTTCCGTTTCATATTTATGTACATAACTAATCCGTATAAAAATTTACACAAATTTATATTAAAAAACATAAAAGGGATTATTGCGTCAGATTTAGATTATCACATTCCCTTAGAAGGTAAACAAAAATATCTAGGTATGGTTCCAAACCCTGTTAATATTAATAATTTTAAAAAAAGCACTTTAAACTCAAATAATAAAATTATTATATTTCATGGTATAAATAGACTTAATTATTTAAAAAAAGGAAATAACATATTTGAGGATGCTCTAGATATTGTCAAAAAAAAGTATGGAAATCGCATAAAAATATTAACAGTTGAAAGTCTTCCTTACCTTGAATATATAACGAAATTTGATGAAGCTCATATTCTTCTAGACCAAGTGTATGCTTATGATCAAGGTTTTAATGCACTTGAGGCCATGGCTAAAGGGAAAGTTGTGTTTACTGGTGCAGAGCAAGAATGGCTCGATTATTACAATTTAGAGGAGAATACAATTGCTATAAATGCTCTACCAGACGCTAACAAAATAGCTCAAAAATTAGAATGGTTGATTTTAAACCCAGAAGAAATAACAAAAATTTCTAATAATGCACGAAATTTTATTAAAAAAGAACATAATCATATAAAATGTGCGCAAATGTACCTTGATAAATGGCTGCCACAAATCACCCCTCTACAAACAGCTTAAAACTATCATAATCTCTTATATAATCACTTTCATCATATACTTCCGAAGCTAAAACTAAGCATACTGAACCAGAAGAAAAATTATCAATTTCTCTCCAGACTCCAGACTTAATAAGTAATCCTTTATTAGGTTTATTTAAATTAATTTTAATTTTCTCTTTACCATTATTTAAGTGCACATCAAAACTACCACTTAATGCAATTAAAAACTGTGTTAAATTTTTATGTGCATGCCCACCTCTATATGCATCATGTGGAACATCGTACAAATAATAAACTCTATTTATTTTAAAAGGAATCATATCTTTTTCAACAACACCTATACTCCCTCTAATATCTGAAACCTTGGGAATCTTTATTAACTCAATACCTTTCATCTCATCTATTATTTTTTGCCATTACTATACTAATTATATTCTTGCTAATTGGTAAAACTGCTTTTTTTGTAATATACATATAAAAGCATAATGCCATAGATATCACTACAAGTTACTTAGAGTTAAATTTAAGAACTCTGTAATCACAAAGTTAATTATTAATTCGAGGAAACCTTAATTCTAGAGACACTCTAGTAATATTTTTATTTTTATTTACACCTGCTCCATGAATTAAAAAAGGTGTAAAAATAAGTATTTCTCCTTCCTTAGGATTTGGTCTTACCATTTTAATATCTTCATCCTTGGTTTCAATAATACATGGTACATTATATACATTTCCGTTAATCTCAGCTCCTTTGCTTTTTGTTCTTAAAATATCGCTTTCATTAATTAAATGACTTCCTGAAAAAACAGGCAATGATGAATTTTCATTGCAGCCTTCAATAGGAATCCAAACATTAATAATATCTTCCCAAAAACTTAAATAACCATCTCTATGCGGCGGGTTTATATCTAGTGAATTAGGCCTACTAATACGTATCTGAATGTGTGATTTTTGCAACTCTTCAACCCAAGACGTAAGTTTATAACCTAAAATATTACCTACTCTTTTGGCTAACACTTCAATATCGAAATCAAAATCAGTATTTTCTAAATTTCTAGTAACATCTATTACCTTATTATGTTTTAGGTCTGTATCAACTATTTCATGATATTTATCTAGAGTAAATGTAGATTTATTAAAGTCAATATTTGATAATTCTATAGCTTTAATAATATTATCCTTTACTGATGATTTTAGCTTAAAAAACTCATCTTTAATAAAAGTATTTACAATACCATAACCTTTATCTCTCCATATCATTTTAGAAATCACACTATCCTTTACATTAAACAACAATTTATCTTCTCCCCAAAAAAAATCGCCTTTAACCTCAAACTCATAAAGTTTATCATCAATAAAAATTTTGCAAATTTTATTCATTAAGATTAATATTATTTTGTTTTTTAAAATAGAACCAAACGGCTACAATTACAATTATAAAATATATTACATATCTATAAAAATGAGCCATTACCACACCTTCTGCACCATAAATTACAACAAAATATTTAGAAAAAGCATAAAATAATGATAAAGACATAAGCTCTGTAATAATAAAACTTTTCACCATTTTCTTTGCTAAGAATTGGTGAGAAAGAACCAATGTTGCTAACCTTACAAAATCGCCCAACAATTGCCATTTAAACAAGCCTTCCATTCCTGTGAAATTAGGATAAACAAGATCTATTACAAAGTTTCTAAAGACATATACTAAAATCATTCCTAGTCCAAAAAGGGGTAATAAAGTTTTATATATATTAACAACTTCTTTTATAAAAAACTTACTATCATATATTCTTGCAAACTTAGGAATTACATAAAGTGTAAATAGGCTTGACGAAAATGCCATATAATTCTTAGAAATAAAATTCATTGCGGTCCAATAACCGGCTTCGTTTATATTAATCTCATTAGAAATCATTGTCCTGATATCTAATTCTAGATAATTTAACAATACCGTAGATACTATTGACATTAATGTAAATGCTAAAATTTCTTTAAAAAAAGGAACTTGACCAAACTTAACTTTAATATGTTTTTTTAGTGTTGATCCAAAAACATAAATAATGATTCCTAATTGTATGATTGGTGTCAAAACGATAGAAAACAATACGCCTTCAAGTTTAAAATAATAAAGAAATAGCACAAGCATGATGACTGACACTAAATAACTTGAAAATTCAATTTTTGTTAACTTTTTATATTCTGATAAACCATTAATTACTCCAGAAAAAACCCTATTAATACCAATAGTTGGAGCCATTAAGGCTAAAACCTTTATTAAACTAGTAAATTCATCATTTCCAAAAAGAGTATTAGCAATAAACGATGAACTAAAAAAAATAATTATAGACGTTATAAAAGAACCTATAAACAAAAACATAAAAACAGTTGAAAACAATGCTTTAAGCTTACTGTTATCTTCCTTATACTCTGACACATATTTCACTACTCCATTAAAAACTCCTAACGATGATGAACTTGTCATAATCCCTAATAAGTTTCTCAATTGTCCTATCTTAGAAATACCAATCTCTCCCACTGTAAGAGCAAGTAATCTCTGAATAAATAAAGAAACGACTAGCCTTATTAAAATAACTATCGAATTCAAAGATGTTATTTTTAAAAGAAGATTGTTTTGTATTTTTTTTTTAAAATTTATCAAAAATCAGGTTTAAACTTACTTATCTTTTAGTATCGATTAACAACGTGTATCACCTTATCAATTTCTTCAATAGTCATAACAGGACTTATAGGAAGGCTTACAATAGTATTATGAATAATTTCTGTTAAAGGAAGTGCATTAACATCTAATTCAGAAAAAGCTTTTTGTTTATGAGGTGGTATTGGGTAATGAATTAATGTTTGAATATTATTCTTTTTAAGAAAATTCATAAACGCTTCTCTATTTTCAACAAGAACAACAAAAGCGTAAAAAACATGATTTTCTGTTAAGTCATAATTTGGTAGTTTAACTTTTTTGTTAGTTATTTTAGTCAGATATTTTTTTGCAATGTCGCGTCTAACATTATTATCATTATCAAGTTCTTTTAATTTTACATTTAAAAAAGCAGCTTGAATTTCATCCAATCTAGTATTCCTTCCAATAACTTCATACAAATATTTAGAAGTTCCTCCATAATTTCGAAGTTTTCTTATCATTTCTATTAATGACTTATCATTAGAAAGCACTGCTCCTGCATCTCCTAAAGCTCCTAAATTTTTGCTTGGATAAAAACTAAAAGCGGCTGCATCTCCTAAATTACCAGCTTTAATTCCATTTATATTTACTGCTCCATGTGCCTGAGCCGCATCTTCAATAATTAATAAATTATTTTTTTTAGATATTGAACTTATACTTTCCATGTCTGCCAACTGTCCATATAAATGAACAACTAGAATAGCCTTAGTTTTTAATGTTATATTTTTTTCTATTTCCTTAATTGAAATATTATAAGTACCTAAATCTGGATCTACCAAAACGGGTTTTAAGCCAACATCAAGTATGGCAATGATACTAGCTATGTATGTATTTGCAGGAACTATAACTTCGTCATTAGGTTTTAAAACACCTAACTCTAAATAAGATTTAAAAATTAAAATTAAAGCGTCTAAACCATTACTTACTCCAACACAATAATTAGTCCTACAATATTTAGAAAAACTTGTTTCAAAGGCTGAAACTTGGTTTCCTAAAACATAGTGACTCGAGTCTAAAAATGATAAAAATTCTTCTTGAAACCTTTTCTCAAATCTTGCATTTATTTTTTTTAAATCTAGAAATTTTATCATATAAATACATCTTTTATTTTCCCGTAATTAGAAGTATTAATTTCATAAAAATCTTGAGTCACTGTTCGAGCTCCAAAACCTTCTTTCCAAAACTGTAATCCTTTATTTATTTGTCTTCCTCCATTTTCATTAGAAGTCCCAAAATCAAAATATTTTTTGTCATTAAAAACATTCTTAATTAAATAACAATGTAAGAAATCTAAACTACCAAGTTTATTTTTCTTTTCATTACCAGAAATATATTGAGAATGTACTACATACTTTGATTCAAAAATAGTAGTTCCAGCAACAATTTCATTTTTATAATACACATTAAACTGCCTAATGTTTTTTGGAAATCGTTTTTTTAATAATGTTATTTCTTCAATACGATGTACAGGTCTAGCATTATGCTTTTCCTTAAGGTTTTTTATTAAAATACTATTCCAAAAACCTTGAAAAATTTCTTCTTCCTTAACAACCAAGCCATATTTCAATCCTCTTTTATAACCTTCTAATCTATTACTAGATATTTTTAATCTATTATTCAAATCTATTACAGATAAAGTGTCTTTTTTTAATAATTTAGCTTCAAGAATAAACATTAAATATTCTGTTTCTTGAGTAAAAACCGAATTATAAATTAAAGGCATCTCTTTTAAAATTAAAGTATCAAACCCTTTTTCACTTAGGTACTTTAAAAGTGATTCAAAAATTTGAAGGACAATATCAAATTTAACATCTATTAATAAAATAAGGCCTCCGTAAGTTAACCCTTGGTGTGAGTGTATTTTATTTCCTAACTTATTAGCGGGTAAAACAGCAATTATTTTATCCTTTTTATAAACCAATAAAGAATAATCTTCAAACCTTTCTTTATGATATTCCATAAAATCTCTATGAAATAGAAAAGTAGCATTTTTTGATTTTGAAATAAACTCGTTCCATTCAACAAAATTCAAAGAAGAATACTTATCTACTTTATAGTTATTCATATTAAATTTTTAATTCAAATATTAATGAAATAAGATTGTTTATGATAAATGAAACAAATATAAAATTTGTTGTGATAGATTTTACTTTAACAAAGTTAAATCTATTATTCGTTTTCACTATCTACTCCAAAAAGAGAACTACCAAATATCATTAAAATCACTGCGTAATACAATAAATAACTTACACAATGTCCAATAACAGCTCCTTTTATTCCAAATAAATCAATAAAATAGATACTTGTTAAATATAGCATAATAGCGAAAAATACTTCAGTAACAACAAAATGCCAAAACATTTTTTTTGCTAAAAACTGATAAGCAATAACCATTGAAAGTACTTTAATCAAATCGCCAATTAACTGCCATAAAAACAAATCTTCAACAGGTTCAAATTCATTAGAAAAGACAAAACTTACTATTAACGGTTTAAGTAAATATATTAATAATAATCCTAAAGTAAACTTTGGTAAGATTCTTTTATATAAACTAAAAACTTCTTTTCTAAACTCTTTAATCGTATCTATTTCTTTAAATCCCGGCAATATGTAAAGCACTATTAAAGAGCTTACAAACATTAAATAATACTTAGAAATTCTGTTCATTGCTTCCCAAAAACCAGCATCTTTATAACCTATGTTATCAATAATATATGATCGTATAGCTAAAGTTACTAAAGGTACAATTACAGCCGAAAATAAAGCCATAATAGAATAAGAAGATAATTTTTTAAAATAACTAAAACTAACATTTTGAGGCAAAATATAAGTTAATAAACTACGCCTATTTGTTATACCAACTAATGTTATTAGAAAGATTAAAGATTCTGCAATAGCTACAGAAATCAAAGCTCCATCAATTCTTCTTTGGTATATTAAAAGTAATGCAACAGCTACGCCTAAAATCTGGCCAATTATATTAATAACAATTAAAATTTTATACTTGGAAAACCCGTTCATTATTGAAAATGAAAATATATTTAAAGAATAAAACGGAAGTACTATGGCAAAAATTTCTATTACAAAAACATAATCATTATAAATAGGAAATATAATATAATTAATTAAATTAGCATTAAAATAACAAATAACAGACACTAAAATAGTTGCTACAAAGCCTAAATAAAACACTGTAGAGATTGTTCTACTCAACTTTATTACATCCTCTTTAAACTCTGAGATATACTTTACAGTACCATTATAAAACCCAAGTGTAGAAGTGGTTTTAGCTGAACTAACAAAATTTTGAAAATTACCTATTAAAGCTAAACCTTCAGCTCCAATAAAAATAGCAATAGCTTTTGAAGTTAATAAACCAGCTATAACTCTAGTTAAAATAGATGCCATTTTTAACGACGTTATTTTAACCAAAACTTTACTATTAATATAATCTATTAGTTTTTTCAATATTAAATCAAGTTAGCTTCTAGAAAGTAAAACGTATTTGTAAACAAATATTGCTTAACATAATACGTCAAAGATACAAAATCAATCTATTTTCAAATCATTACTGATTAAATCATGTTTAGAAATACTACAAATTTTATTTGTTGATTTTGGAAGATCTTAGCAAATAATAAAGATTAATGCAAAAAATAGCCGTATTTGTTACAACTATAGGCATTGATATAGGTTCTAACAAAAAGCCATATAAAACAAATAGTAAACACCCAAAGGTATTTACTATTCGTAATTTTGTGACCGATTTCATTAAAAATGAAATTAGTACTGTAGCCATGGCGGCATAACCAACCCATTCTACAATTGAAACTCCAAAGAACCTCATGTATATTTATATCGATTTATTTCTTTTACGATCTACTTCAGATAACCAAATTTTACGTAAACGTAAGTGATTTGGTGTTACTTCAACATACTCATCTTTCTGGATGTATTCTAAAGCTTCTTCTAAAGAAAATTTAATTGCAGGTACAATTTTAGCTTTATCATCTGCACCAGAAGAACGAACATTACTTTGCTTCTTAGCTTTAGTAATATTAATATTCATATCGTCTTGTCTAGAGTTTTCACCAATAACTTGACCTTCATAAATATTCTCACCTGGCTCTACGAAAAACTTACCTCTATCTTGTAATTTATCAATAGAATAAGGTATAGCTGTTCCGTTTTCCATAGATACTAAAGACCCCGAAATACGTCCAGGAATTGCTCCTTTTACAGGTTGGTACTCTTTAAAACGGTGTGCCATAATAGCCTCACCTGCTGTTGCCGTTAATAATTGGTTACGTAAACCAATAATACCACGAGAAGGAATTAAAAACTCACAGATCATACGATCTCCTTTAGCTTCCATACTTAACATCTCTCCTTTACGTAAAGTAACAAACTCTACCGCTCTACCAGATACATTTTCGGGAAGGTCAATAGTCAATTCTTCGACTGGCTCACATTTAACTCCATCAATTTCTTTGATAATTACTTGTGGTTGTCCAATTTGAAGTTCGTAACCTTCACGACGCATAGTTTCTATTAAAACAGACAAGTGTAATACGCCACGACCAAAAACCATGAATTTATCTGCACTACCGGTTTCTCCTAGACGAAGCGCTAAATTTTTCTCTAATTCTTTTTCTAAACGATCTTTAATATGACGAGATGTTACAAACTTTCCATCTTTTCCAAAGAAAGGTGAATCATTAATTGTAAATAACATACTCATTGTAGGCTCATCTATCGCAATAGATTTTAAACCTTCAGGATTTTCTAAATCTGAAATAGTGTCACCAATTTCAAAACCTTCTACACCTACAATTGCACAAATATCACCAATTTGAACGCTTTGTACTTTCTTACGTCCTAAACCTTCAAATATAAAGACTTCTTTTATTCTACTTTTAGTAACAGTTCCATCTCTTTTTACTAAAGAAATTTGTTGTCCTTCTACTATATTTCCTCTTTGTACTCTACCAATAGCAATACGACCTGTAAAAGAAGAGAAATCTAATGATGTAATTAACATTTGAGTTGTTCCTTCTGGAAAAACAGGAGTAGGAACATGCTCTATAACCATATCTAATAATGGTTCGATGTTTTTAGTTTCGTTTTTCCAATCATCACTCATCCAGTTATTCTTAGCTGAACCGTAAACTGTTGGAAAATCTAGCTGCCATTCTTCTGCTCCTAATTCGAACATTAAATCGAATACCTTTTCATGTACTTCCTCTGGCGTACAGTTTTCTTTATCTACCTTATTAACAACCACACAAGGTTTAAGACCTAAATCAATTGCTTTTTGTAATACAAAACGAGTTTGCGGCATTGGTCCTTCAAAAGCATCAACTAATAATACAACACCATCAGCCATATTTAATACACGCTCTACCTCACCACCAAAATCGGCGTGACCAGGAGTATCAATAATGTTAATTTTTGTATCCTTATATATAACTGATACGTTTTTAGAGGTAATTGTAATTCCTCTTTCACGTTCCAAATCGTTATTATCAAGAATTAAATCTCCAGTATTTTCATTCTCACGGAATAATTGACAGTGGTACATTATTTTGTCCACTAATGTTGTTTTACCGTGATCTACGTGTGCAATAATTGCAATGTTTATAATTTTAGCCATAATAGTGCCTTATTTTAAGCGTGCAAAGGTACGTGTTATTTAGTTAAATATTTGTTATTATATATAATATTTGTAATTTTTTAACATCGTTTTCGTTAATTATATATAACACTACCAATCTCTCAACATTCTCAAAATAAAATTATTATGGCTCTAATTAACAAATATGCAGGATACACACCTTATATATATTTCATAATTATCACATCTTGTTCGTTTACAGCCATAAATAAAACTCAAGGCCTAATAGCATTTCCTATTCTAGTTATAGTAATTCCTTTTTTATGGCTCATTATAAAACCTAATCGTAAATTAAATTTCACATTAGGAATCACATTTGTTTGTTTATCTTCTTATTTAATTATTGCCCACTTAACTAATATTTTAAACATTGCCTCTTATTTTTTTTCAACTACAAAAGTGTCAATTTACAGTTGGTTATTTATCTTTTTAAATTTTATAATGGCACTTTGGATTATTAAGAATAGTATTAAATCTAGTATTTAATTTGATTATCTTTGTCTCTTAAATTTTTAGTAGATGAATCTTCAAGATATTCCAAAAATAAAACACACAAATTCTAATAATTTCTTTTTATTGTGTGGTCCTTGTGCCATAGAAGGAGAAGATATGGCTTTACGCATTGCCGAAAAAGTAATAAGTATCACCGATAAATTAGAAATTCCGTATATTTTTAAAGGCAGTTTTAAAAAAGCTAACAGAAGTAGAATTGATAGTTTTACAGGTATTGGAGATGAAAATGCTTTAAAAACTCTTAAAAAGGTATCAGACACTTTTGATGTTCCTACAGTGACAGATATTCATGAAGTATTAGATGCTGCATTGGCAGCACAATATGTAGATGTTTTACAAATTCCGGCTTTTTTAGTTCGTCAAACAGATTTAGTTGTTGCTGCTGCCAAAACAGGTAAAGTTGTAAACCTAAAAAAGGGACAATTTATGAGTCCTGAAGCCATGAAACACGCCGTACAAAAAGTTAAAGACGCAGGTAACAATAACGCTTGGATAACAGATAGAGGTACGATGTTTGGTTACCAAGATATGATAGTAGATTTTAGAGGTATTCCTACAATGAGAGTATTTGCTCCTACAGTTTTAGATGTTACACATTCTCTGCAACAACCCAACCAAACAAGTGGAGTAACAGGAGGAAGACCAGATATGATTGAAACTATTGCTAGAGCTGGTATTGTAAATAACGTAGATGGGTTATTTATTGAAACACATTTTGACCCAGCTAATGCAAAAAGTGATGGTGCAAATATGCTACATTTAGATCATTTAGAAAATCTATTAAGCAACCTTACTTCTATTAGAAAAACAATCAATTCACTCTAAATCATTATTATTGAATGAAACCTACTATTTTCACATCCCTTATTGGGTTTACTTTACTATTACAGGCATTTAATATAAACGCTCAAGACACTGAAACTAAAAAATACACAGCTTCAAATAAAGGTAAATTTATTGTAAGCTGGGGTGGTAATAGAGAATCTTTCTCAAAATCAGACATTCGTTTTAAAGGAAGCAATTATGATTTCGCTATTAAAAACGCATCTGCAAAAGACAAACCTAAAGGTTGGCATATAGACTACATAAGCCCTTCAAGAATTACCATTCCTCAAACCAATGCAAAAATTGGTTATTTCATTTCTGATAAATATAGTATTTCACTAGGTTTAGATCATATGAAATATGTTATGGAAAGAAATAGAACCAAAGTCTTGGACGGTTATATTGATATCCCTAGTAATGAAGACGGAAGTATTTACAATGGCGTTTACAACAATGAAAATATCTTCGTTTCAGAAGATCTTCTAAAATTTGAGCATACAGATGGGTTGAATTATATCTATGCAGAGTTTTCTAGACATGATGATATATCTTCTTTATTCCATATAAAAAATACAAATAAATTTCAAATCAATATTAGCGAAGGACTTTCTGGAGGAATTATATTACCAAGAACAAATACCACATTATTATTAAAAGAACGTTATGATCAATTTCATCTTTCTGGTTATGGGCTATCGGCTAGAGCAGGTATTAACTTCACATTTTTCAAACACTTTTTTATGCAATTAGATTTAAAAGGAGGCTATATTAATATGTCAGATATTAGAACTACTAATAATTCATCAGATAGTGCATCACAAAAGTTTTGGTTCCTACAACGTATTGTTTCATTTGGTGGTATTTTCAGAATTTAAAAAAATATTGTGGCAGGTTTTTAAGAAAAATAAAAACCGCGCTTTCCACTGTATCTTTTTTTGCCATTTATCGAAGCAAAAAAAGGATGCCGCATCAATCGCTCCTGCAATCATCCGCAAACAATAACATCCATCTAGAATTATAGTTTATTTGCTATCATCAATAAACCATGCCCTCTTACTTTTACTAAGCCTATCTGAGGCAGCATGTAACAATTCAATAAAATTTTCATGATCTAAGTCTTCAAGAGATTTTAATTGAACAGACCTTACTTGTTTGCGCTTATTATCATTCTTAAGCATAGGAAAATTTTCTTCTAACAAAACACCTTGCACAAAACAAACATCAACATAATCCTTACCTTTTAAAACATTTAAATAAACCATTGGTTTTTTGTGATAATTATAAAACGGAATTTTATAACTATACCGCTCTTCAACTTCTGGTAACGTATTCAAAATAACACTTCTTACATAAAGCATTATAGACTGAAAAGGCTCTTTTTGATTGAAAAAATAGTTGTCGATAGGCTTCATAATCAGTATTATTTTTAAAAATATATTGAATATCCGTTTTCACTCATAATCCAGTAATATTTGCTATTACAAGTCTATCAAAGAGTTTATCTTCAAAGTATCTTCGGTTTAATTTATATACAAATTCATTGAGGTATAATTGAAGATACTTTCCTTTTATTTT